>CAYYKZ010000168.1:0-6185 GCA_964468455.1 uncultured Leptospirales bacterium
ATAGGGATAAGCTGATAATGTATTATGACTGGAAATTCCCCCCTCTGGAATTTAATTCGCATAACAATGAATTTGATGGTCTTGGCGCTGATGTTATTGCGTCATTAGAAAAAAGACTTGGTATTGAATTTATAAAAAAGGTTTCTCACAGCTGGGACAATCAGCTTAACAGCCTTAAAGAGGGGACATCAGCAGTGGCTCCTGTGATAGTTGATACTGTAGAGAGAAGGGAGTACCTTTATTTTACCCCCCCTTACGCTGATATACCTGTTGTTATTATAACAAATCAGAGTATGGAAGGTATATGGACACTTGAAATGATGGAAGGCCGCAGGGTAGCTGTTGTTAACGAATACGCCACAGAAGAATATCTGCGCAATAACTATTCAGGGATATTTGAAATTGTTGAAGTAAATAATGTTCAGGAGGGGCTTCGGGATGTTTCTTTCGGTGTTGTAGATGCCTTTGTTGAGAACATTGCTGTTGCCTCCTACTTTATAAACAGAGAGGGCCTTTCCAATCTGCAGGTTGCGGGAAACACTGATTACAGTTATAAATTTTCCATAGCTGTAAGCAGGAAATATCCTCTCCTATACAGTGCCCTTAATAAAGCCTTTCTCAAAATCCCGGAAAGTGAACTTAAAGAGATTTATGATAAATGGATCAGGCTTTCTTCTCCCGGTTTTTTAAGCAGAAGAACTATATGGACAATCAAAATTTCAGCGGTCTTTATAATACTGCTCATTATTTCACTCACTCTTTTCAGCTGGTTTCTTAAAAGAAGACTTAATGAAAAAATTATAACTCTGGAACAGACACAGGAATCTTTAAGGGAATCTGAATCACTTTCCAGATCAATTCTAAACCAGTCATACCAGCTTATTGCCCTGCTTGATACTGAAGGAAGAGTTGTTATCTGTAATAAAAAAGCACTCGATTTTGTTAATATTACTTCTGAGGAAATTGAGGGAAGATTTTTCTGGGACGGCCCATGGTGGCGCAACAGTGATAATGCAAAAGACTATATACTAAGCGCGATCTCCGGGGCCATTAATGGTCAAATAACAAGAAATGAAACAATAATTATAGATTCAGCCGGGTATGAACATTATATAGATTTCAGCGTTTCACCTGTATTTGATAAGAACGGTACTGTTGTTTACATAATCGGAGAGGGGCGCGATATTACTGATAAAAAGTTGATTGAATTTGAAAAAGAGCGTCTTACCGAACAGCTGCTGCACACCCGGAAAATGGAAGCTATAGGTAAGCTTGCCGGAGGTGTTGCCCATGACTTCAATAATATGCTTGCTGCTATTTCAGGTTCAGCAGAACTTCTTTCCATCAAACTTGCTGAAGATCCCGGTAAATTAAAGCTTTGCCGTAATATCCTCAATTCTGTACAGAGCGCTGCCAACCTTACTAAAAAGCTGCTGGTTTTTTCAAGAAAAGCCGCTCCCCTGCTTGCGCCCATTAATGTTATACCTATTATTGATGAAACCGTATACATGCTGAGGCAGAGCATAGACCGGATTATTACAATTACCACAGAACATCATGCTGACAAAACTGTTATTTCCGGTGATTCAGCACAGATTCAGAACGCTCTTTTAAACCTTGTTATTAATGCAAGGGATGCAATGCCTGATGGCGGGAAAATAATAATAAAAACTGACAATATAAATATTCAGGATCCGGAGCTTATTCCAGGTTTTCATCTTGCCCCCGGTGTTTTTCTCAGGATTAGCGTTACTGATAATGGTACAGGCATTCCGGAGGATATTCTTGAAAAAATTTTTGATCCTTTTTTTACAACCAAGGATATTGATAAAGGCACAGGACTGGGACTATCCACAGTTTACGGATGTATTACCGACCATAAAGGCGCAATCTCAATTTCCAGCACCATGGGAAAAGGCTCGGAATTCATTTTATATCTCCCTGTAACATCTGACAAAATTATTCTACGGAACGAATCTCAAACTATAGAAAAAGGGATTGGCACAATTCTTCTGATTGATGATGAACATGTTTTAAGAGATACAGCTGAAGAGATAATACAAAGCCTGGGCTATACTGTTTACACAGCAGCAGATGGGAATGAAGGTATACGCCTATACAGGGAACATAACAGTGAACTCTCTGCAGTTATATGCGATATGATTATGCCTGAAATATCCGGGGCTGATACTTTAAAAAAGATGAAAGAGATTAATCCTGATATCCCCCTCATAATATGCAGCGGATTCCACATGGACCAGGCAGGTATTCTGCTGGAGAACAAAACTGCTGATTATTTTATACAAAAACCTTTTACAATTATTGAAATAAGCCGCGTTCTTTCATCTCTGGTTAAACATTAATATAATTCTAAAACAACGGGTGCTGAGGGTCTCACTTTAATCCTTTAACTGATAAAAAGCAGTAAGCCATGTTACCCCTTTACGTCCAAGGCTGTCTTTATTTACATTTTCCTCCTTCAGGATTACTCCATGCTTTGCAAAAAGTTCCCTGTAGTATTCCTTTGTGCGGATTATAAAAAGCCTCCCGTCAGCGGAACGTCCCTTTGAATCAATATCGTCTCTTTCAAGCGGTACAGATACAATCAGCCGGCCTTCCGGTTTAAGGCTGTTCTTTATTGTTTCTGCTGCATCATTTATATATTCATCTGTTATGTGCATAAGCACTGCCGAACATATAATACACTGAAATTTCCTGTTAAAAAAAAGCTTATCCCCGGGAACTGTTCCTGATGCAATTCTTTCTTTAAGTTCAGGATATGTTTTTAATGCAGCATCTATCATTTCAGGTGAGGCATCTATGCCGTATGCGTCATATCCCATATCAAGGAGTATTTTAAGGTCACGGCCCGACCCGCATCCTATATCAAGCACTGATGATCCTGCAGGGAAAAAACTTTCAAAATATATGCTTATCCCCTTTGCCGCAGTGCTGTAAAGCTTTGCGCTTTTAACAGCCTCTTCTTTATAATACTGAGCGGTTTTTATATCCATCCGGCTATTCAAGTACTTCCCTTATTTTCTCTGTAAGTTTTTTTATATTATAGGGTTTTCTTAAAAAACCCGATGCCCCTTTTCCCATTGCTTTCCCTGCAGCGTCTTTTAACGCGTATCCGCTTGCCACAAGCACCTTTGTTCCCGGATAATTTTTTTTAATCTCTGTCAGGCATTTGTATCCGCCCATTCCGGGCATCCCAAGATCAAGCACTGCAAGCTGAGGAGCGGATTCAGCTTTTGATAAATACTCAAGTGCCTCCTCCCCCGACTTCGCTTTTATTGTTGTGTATCCGTATTCCTCCAGTATCATGGATGTAATATTGACTATGTCCTCTTCATCGTCCACTATAAGGATTGTTTCCTTTCCCGTTATCCTTTCAGTTTCAGACTCTTCAGTTTCAGGCCGGGACATGGAATCCTTTATAATTGCAGGTAAGTATATTACAAATGCACTCCCCTCCCCCTCCTGGCTATAGCAGTATATATGTCCGTCATGACTTTTCACAATTCCGTAAACCGATGCAAGGCCAAGGCCCGTTCCTTTTCCCGGTTCCTTTGTGGTAAAAAAGGGGTCAAATACATGGTGCAGTTTTTCAGCGCTTATTCCCCGGCCTGTATCCGATACTGTGAGCTGAACATATTTATCCTGGAGCAGATGAGCATCCCTGATTATTATATTATCATCAAGCACAACATTTTCTGTTTCTATTATAAGATTCCCTCCGGAAGGCATGGAATCTGCCGCGTTATTTGCAAGATTTAATAAAACCTGATTTATCTGTGCCGGGTCCGCGTTCACCTGCCACAGAGATCCATCCAGTTTTAATTCCAGGTTTATCATTTTGGGCAGAGTTCTTTTTAACATTTCTGCTGTAACGGTTATTTCATTATTCAGTAATAAAGGTTTTTTCTCGCTGTCTGCTTTTCTGCTGAAGAGCAGAAGCTGATTTATAAGACCTGTTGCCCTGGTTACGGTTTTTTCTATTATTTCAAGCTCGTGCAGCCCCTGGTCGGTTTCTCTTCTTTTCATCATAAGAATTTCTGTATAGGCGTATATTATCTGAAGAAGATTATTAAAATCATGGGCCACTCCTCCTGCAAGTATTCCCAGGGATTCCATTTTCCCTGCCTCCAGAAGCCGTTCCTGGAGCTTCTCCCTCTCCTCCTCCATGCGCTTTCTTTCGGTTATATCTCTTTCAATGGCAAGTATTACTTCTCTCCCGCCTATAGTCCCTTTTTTAAGATTTACTTCAGTCCAGAAAAGTTCACCCGCCCTGTTTCTGCTGTGCCACTCAAAAAGCTGCGGGCCTTCATCTGCGGCCCTGCGAAGCAGCCTTGATGCTTCTTCATTTGTATAGGGTTCTTCACCGGAGCTTATACCTCCAACATCCATATTCCTTATCTCATCAAGGGTGTATCCGTACATGGACTGCATATTTTCATTTACATATAGAATCTTCCCTGTTTCCATGTCATGAATAAATATGGCGTCATTTACAGCGTTAAAAATCTCCCTGTAAATACCTTCACTTTCCCTGATAAAATCATCAATCCCCTTTTCCGGTAATATCTCCCTGCTCTTAGTCATGAATCTGCTCCGGCCAGTATTATTCCGCTTTAATTGTTAGTTATTCCTGATATTAGACTTATTTGAAAAAATTAACTGCTCTCTTCTCAAGCGGTAATTCAAATATATAGACATCAAAGGAGGAATCAAAATATTCATTACTAATAATTATAATTTTTACGGATAAGAATTCCAATGGAGATTTATTCTTTAATAGTGGGGAGGCTTTTCATTTTCAGGAAGTTTTTCCTCGTCACCATTTTTCAGTTTTTTCTTTAACATTTCTGTTTCGCGATAAAGTTTTTTTATTGTATCATCCTGTTCAATTATCACCTGGTTAAGATCATTTACATATTTTTCCAGGTATGCGATTTTTGTTTCTATTGTTATAAGTCTCTCTTCTGGTGTCATTTTTTCTCCGGCAGTTTTATAGCAATCTCTCAACTCAAAGTAATGTTAAATTACCGGATGGTATTTGTAAATCATATTACAGAAAGCACTCTTCCCCGATTTTCAGGAGAGCTAATTCGGGTAAGCCCCCGGCGGAATTAACTTTTTTCCTACTTTTTTTACCTGCCTGTTCTACTTTAACATTAATTCAATATAAATATGAATAGAAATTTATTCATCCCCCTCCGGAGGAAGCCGGAATCAGTTCATTCAGAACTTAGGTAAATCGGCTGGGGGCCGGGAGCATAAATGCGGGTAGAAGATAGCCCAAAGGGAGAAAATATTTTCCTCCACAGAATTTCAAAGTAAACCTGCATTAATTATTTATTTATTACTGACAAAAAAATTGAAAAATATATAATATCGATGTATATATAAACGGATTATTATAAAGAAAAATATTTTGAGAGGTAATCATGAAAATAAAAAAATCAATTCTCACCCTCTTTCTTTCTCTTTCTCTGCTCATATTTTTACCGGCTCTCTCCTTTGCTCAATACGATGATTCATCAGGAATAAACAGCGGTAACCACGGGCTTCACCTGCGCGGCGCACTTGGTGCAGGGCAGATTTTCTGGGGCTACATAAGCCACGGAAGCAGCAGCGGTGACCTTGGCACAGGAGCAGGCGCATCGATTAATCTTGCAGCAATGTATAATTATTCATTGCTGGGCCTTGAATTTAATCTTTTAAGCGGAAATATAAGCGACCTGGAGTGGACGGATAAAGAAGATAATCCGCCTTATGATGAATATACATATAAATCAACAGGTTCAGGACATTACACTGTAGTTGATTTTAAAATAGGCGCTAAAGTTTTTACTGAACCGGGCGACATGGGATATACATATTTATTCGTAGGGAAACGCTACTGGAGTTCCAGCCGTAAACAGGAGACCATTGAATATGGCAGTAATAAGGATACAAGCAGTGAAGAACGGAAGGCTAAAGGTGACGGCTGGATTTACGGGTTCAGGGATTTCAGCACCCTGGGCATGGATGATGGCTTTGCAATCGCGATACAGTCAGGACTCTTCCTGGGCAAGGCACCTGTAAGTAAAATGTCAACTAACGGTGCTGACGAGTCATACCCTGTTAAGGATTCTGTGAGCCTGGGCATGGAACTGGGCGCGGGTGTGGCTATGCAGAAT
>CAYYKZ010000169.1:0-6175 GCA_964468455.1 uncultured Leptospirales bacterium
TTTTAAGGCTTAATTTTATTGCAGCTGAAAACTCCATGGGATTTCATAATTCAACAGAAGCTGCCAGAGTGCTTGCTGACTCCCTGGCTTTTGCTAACCACACAGAGTCTCTTTTAAGACAGGCCCTTGCAAAAGGTGGAGTTAAGGTTCCGGAAAAAGTAAGTCTTGATATTAAAAAGTATATCAATAACAGAGGAAAGCATAAGCTGAATTTTAAGCCTGATCAGGAGTTTAAGGACCCATATGGCACACAGGATTATTTTACACCCTCTGATGTAAAGGGGCTCTAGAATAACTTAAATCATTTTAATTTAAGCAAATAGTTGAAATTGAGGAGGCCATTTCTGGAAAAGGGGGTGGCCTTCTTGTTTGATCGGGTAGCAGTGAGCCCGCTTCAGTGGGAGAGGCCGTTTCATTGCCATCCATCACGGCATTAGTACCTCCATGCACGTCAGGTGGTCAAGCGGTAGCGATGACCGGGTTAGGGCAGAATTAATTTTTAACCGAGATTTTATCCGCACACGAATGTGTGGTAGCGAATTATTTTCGGGGGTGCGCATTTTGTATGTCATCCCGGCTGGAGCCTTGGCGGAATGCCGGGATCTCATACAATGTGTATTATTTGACAAAAAGTCATTATTTACATGTAATAATAGTATGAGATTCCGGTATTTGCACAAATTGAAGCCACAAAACCGGAATGACAGACTTCATCCCCCCTGTAATGATACTGTACCTTAAGAGTGTTGTGGAATATCCTCAATTTTTTACTGGATTTTTTTAATACATTGATAAGGGTGGTAATTGAATCGTAGTTTAATCCGGTTCCGGGAGTTTTAATATGGAAAAGAAATGCTACAATGAAGATCCATTTTTTGATAAAAAACTGGAAAGTATAATAGAAAAGCTTTCTGATCAGAGTTTATATAGTGATGTTTTTCATATACCTAAACATCATGTTCCAATGCCTTCAATTGATGAATTGAAAGAGGCCATAGAACTTTTAAGGTCAGTACTTTTCCCCGGTTATTTCCGCAATGCGGAAATTCACAGAAGTACAATTCCCTATTATACAGGGGCAAAGCTTGACAGGATATACCGCACTCTGGTTGAACAGATAAAACGCGGTTTTTGCTTTACCTGCTTAGATGTTCCCGGTGAAGAGTGCATTGATTGTGAAGTAACTGCCCGAAATATTACAATGCAGTTTATGGAAAAGATTCCTTTAATAAGAAGAATGCTCGCCTTTGACGCAAAAGCGGCATTTGTGGGTGACCCTGCTGCTAAAAATATTTCTGAAACAATATTCTGTTATCCCAGCATGCTGGCAATGACTTATCATCGGATTGCCCATGAACTTTATAAGCTCAATGTTCCCCTTATACCCAGGATAATATCTGAAATGTCTCATTCAAAAACCGGTATTGATATACACCCCGGAGCTACAATTGGTGAATACTTTTTTATAGATCACGGTACAGGCACAGTAATTGGTGAAACCTGTATTATAGGAAACAATGTGCGCATTTACCAGGGTGTTACACTTGGAGCAAAAAGTTTTCCCCTGGATGAAGAGGGTAAACCTATCAAGGATATTGCAAGACACCCCATTGTGGAGGACAATGTAATAGTATACGCGGGCGCAACAGTGCTTGGCCGTGTAACAATAGGGAAGGGCTCTGAAATCGGCGGTAATGTCTGGATTACAGAAAATGTTCCGCCAATGTCCAGGGTTACACAGGCAAGAGCGCCCTTTACAATTGTAACAAACGGATCGTAGCAATATTTAAGGAGGCGGGCAGATTATAACCCGAGAACTTATTCTCTACAAGGATGATCATGTAACAGGAATTCTCCAAAAGCAGAAGTCCCCTGTAAGTGAGGCCTTTCTCATAAGGGAACTGGCATCAGCATGGTCCTATCCGGGCTTTTCCCATGATATTTTCACCACCCATTTTTCACTTTTTTATTGCCTGTATAATTTAAGGAAAACTCTCGGCCAAAAAGGACTTTATCTGCACATAAGCCCTTTATACATGCGATTAATAAAAATGCCGGCAGTAAATGAATGTTCCTGGTATAATGAAAAGCAGGGGTATTACTGCCTTGAAGAAACAGGGAATGGGAGCCATTTGTGCCCTTTTCATAAAAATATTTTACGTCATCAGCCTGAACCCGATTTTTTAACAGACTTTTATATCAACAGTGAAAATATAAACAGCGATACCACTGTGTTTGAAAACATATCCAGGGGTATGAAAATATATGCCTCACGAAAGAAAGAGGTCGAAGCAGCAGCTCAACTTTTTTCCCTTGCAAAACCGTCGTTAGAAAAAATTAAGCTGCGCTACCATCGCCTTGCAATGGAGTTTCATCCCGATAAATCGGGCAGCAGTGAAAAGATGATGGAAATAAACAGTGCATACAATCTGCTCATTGAAGTGTACGGCGGGATGAGGTAATTTTAATTGACAGAAGCTGATTAATAATTAAATTAAATCATACAGAGATTTCTGCTGTAAAAAATTGAGATTAAGGACAATCTTATGTTTAACAGACTTCTCCCGGCTGTCTTTTTTTCAGGCATACTTTTATATCTTTCAGGTTACTTTATAGCTGTATTTATTAAAGGGTATTATAAATTTCCTCTTTTCCTTGATTCAGCAGGTACAATACTTTGCGGAGTTATTCTGGGGCCAGCTGCTGGCGGGTTTGCCGGACTTGCGACAAATTTTATTCTTGGTGTAGTTCATAATCCGGTAAATATACCTTTTGGTATTGTAAATATGTTAATAGGAATTACCGCAGGATTAATAGCAAAAAAATACGGCTTTATAAGTTTTAAGAGCCTGATAATAACAATAATATTATTAGTCCCCATAAGTGCGTTAAGCGGAGCAGTTATTGCTTTTTACCTTTTCGGCGGTGTAACAGGGGCTAAAATTGATCTGAACGTAATTTCTATAATAGACGCGGGTTATCAGATTTTTACAGGTACATTCCTTGTAAGAATCCCTGCTAATTTAATGGATAAAAGTTTAAGTGCATTAATAGTATTTTTAATAATCAGATTTCTTGCTCCGGAAAACCAGGGGAACGCATCTGCAAAATGAAATTTTCCATTTTCAGGAAAACTTATAATCCGTTTTTCATTATTTTTCTGATTATGCTGCTCTATTCAGGGTGGGAGCTGAAAGGCGAAAATAATAATCATAAGATATTTAAAATCGCCGGAATTACAAATTCTCCCCCGCTGGAATTTTTCAGTGGCATCAATTCCCCAAGAGGATTATATGTGGAGCTATGGAAATTATGGGCTTTAAAATCAGAAACTGAAATTGATTATATAATAACATCTCCTGATGATGCTTTAAAAAAATTATATTCCGGTGAAATAGATATTATAATTGCACCTGATAATTTCTTCCCTGAATCTTCATCCTCTACATCTACAGATATAATTTATTTTTCAGAATACTACATATACACAAATAAAAGGATACCCCCGGTAGAGGATGTATCTGGCCTTCCGCCATACAGGGTGGGTGCAGTATTAAACGATGCAGAAGTTGTTAAGTGGCTATTTCCGGGTGTTGAACTGGTGTTTAAAGAATCTGTTGATGAACTCATAAAGGCATCATCAGCAGGAGAGATCAATGTTTTTCTTGCTGAAGGTACACTCGTTAATTATAGACTCACCAGAATAGGTAAATGGGGTAATTTTGTTCAATCCCATAAACCGGCAGGTTTACGGGGAGTAAGCGGACTGGTTAAAGCAGGTAATAATGATATTATCGAAGCTGTTAATTCAGGTTTTAAAAAGATTACTGATACAGAAAGGCTGTTTATAGAAAAAACCTGGGCAGGGGGTAATTTTAAATACCGTATATCCTGGGGGTATGTGTCAGCAGTTGCAGCAATAATTTTACTTCTCTCAGGAGTTGTTTTAATCTGGCTTTGGAACTCCCGTCTTCAGAAAAAAGTTGATGAGGCAACAATGGAGCTGAAACAGATGAAAGATGAAGCTGAAGCTGCAACGATTGCCAAGGGGCGTTTTCTTGACAATATATCACACGAGCTTCGCACACCTTTAACTTTAATAATTGCCCCGCTTGATGAAGCACTCAAAAATGGGGCCTCTCCGGATGATGAAAACCTGAAGATTATAAAAAGAAATTCATTCTATCTTCTTCAGCTTATAAATGATCTTCTTTATCTCTCCGGGATTAAAGAAAATAAAGTAACGCTTTATATTTCCGAAACCGATCCCGCTTCTCTAATTAAGACATCATGTGAAGAAATTAAAACTTATTCTGACAGGAAGAGAATTGCTGTAAACTGCAGTTTCCCCGATGAACCGGTAAATGTATATATCGACAGGGAAAAATTCTGCCGTGTTATTGCCAACTTCTTTTCAAATTCACTTAAGTACACTGAACCCGGCGGTTCCATTGATATATCCGTAAAAAAGGATGTAAATGGCGTTATTATCAAATTCAGCGATACAGGGACAGGAATTCCTGCTGAAGACATAGATACCATATTTAACAGGTTCAGCATGGTTGAGGGTATAAAGAAAAAAATTAAAGAGGGGACAGGAATAGGTCTTGCCATTGTCAGGGAGACTGTTGAGCTTATGGGGGGATCTGTTTCGGTAGGAAGCAGGTTTATTGAGGATTATCCACATAATCATGGTACTGATTTTTATGTTAAGTTTCCTTATGGACAGGATCATTTTAAAGGCCGTGATGATGTGATTTATGTAAAGGGTACTGATGATGCAGTATCATATATGAACGCATGCAGTAATAATTTATCCGGACAGGACACTGCTTTCCGGAATAGTGCGGCAATTAGTGATAATGATGAAAAGCCCGCAATTCTTGTTGCTGAAGATAATCCTGATATGCTCAATTTTCTTGCAAAACTCCTTGGTGATAATTTCAAGGTCTTTGCTGCATACAATGGGGTTCAGGCACTGGAGATTCTTGGTAAAGAGGAGCCGGTTGATCTTATTCTTTCAGATGTGATGATGCCGGAAATGGACGGTTATGAGTTTATGAAACAGATCCGTAAAGACGAAAGGTATGAGGATATTCCCCTTCTTTTTTTAACAGCCAGGGGGGATGATTTATTTAAACATGAAGGGCTTTCTCTGGGCGCTGTTGATTATGTGACAAAACCTTTTAATCCTGAAGAACTTAAGCTTAGAATAAAAAATCAGATTCAACTGAGTCTTATTCAGAAAAAACTCAGGGTTAAAAATGATGAGCTTTACAGCAGACTAAAAGGTAATCTGGAAAAAAGGGAGCAGTCAATTACATCTGATAATAAAAAGAAAATGGAACAAATATGCCTCTTTATTAAAGATAATTATGATGAAGACCTTAATCGTGATATGCTTGCATCTGCAGCAGGGATGATACCTGATACATTCAGCCGTCTTTTTAATAAGTGTACAGGTATGAATCTTCCTGATTATATAAACAGACTGAGGATTGAAGCTGCAATTGAGCTGATTGAAACAACCGATAAATCTGTAACAAGGATTTCAATGGAAACCGGATTTGAGAGCCTCCGTACATTCAACAGGGCCTTTAAAAAAATTACAGGTGAAAGCCCCGGGGATTACAGGGCGCGTGTAAAAAACAATTCTTCAGGCGCAATTTTCTGAATTACCCTCCACGACAGAAAAACAGCTTAACCCTAAATGATTCATCCATCTGCCTAAACTCTTCAGTAAAATTCATTACCAGGGCTTCATTATTACATCAGCCACTTTCTGATTAATCATATTATGGCCATACTTTTTCATGGTCATTTTCTGATTAATCAGAGGATGTCTTGCTATAAATATTAACTACGCCAATACTTTTTATTAAATCTATCTTAATCAATAAGCGGAGTTGCATATGAATAAAATAATTTACAGATTAGCAGTTGCAGGCGCTTTAATCGGAATTATAAATAATATACTCCTCTTTATTACATGTTCCTCCGGTATTGACTGTTTACGGAAATTTTTCTTATACGCAGACAGGGGGGTGGTTGTAATGATAAACGCTGTTTTAACAATTGTATTCTTTTTAATTATTATTTTCCCCGGCCTGGTTTCAAAAGAGGATAACGGTTAGGAGGCTGATTTATGGGCGTAAGGGTATCTGCTATGTTCAAT
>CAYYKZ010000170.1:0-1729 GCA_964468455.1 uncultured Leptospirales bacterium
AAATTTAACGATGAATATTATAGGATGGAGCGAGACGGGCTTTCCCTTATTCCAACAGCTGAGGTTACGCTTACAAATTTATACAGGGATGAAATTATTGAAGGTGATAATCTGCCCGTTCATGTAACTATGCAGTCCTCATGTTTCAGGCGTGAAGCAGGAGCTGCAGGAAGGGATACGAGGGGACTTGTAAGGGTTCACCAGTTTCAGAAGGTCGAGCTTGTAAAATTCGTTGATCCTGAAACTTCTTTTGATGAACTGGAAAAACTTACACTTAATGCTGAAGAAGTACTCAAGAGGCTTAATCTTCATTACCGTGTTGTTCTCCTCTGCAGCGGTGATACATCAGCAGCTTCATCCAAAACCTATGATATAGAAGTATGGATGCCCGGACTTAACCGTTATATGGAGATATCATCCTGCTCAAACTTTCTTGATTACCAGGCGCGGCGTGCACGGATCCGCTACAGAAAAGTTAAAGGTGAAAAACCGGCTTACCTTCATACCCTAAACGGTTCAGGGCTTGCTGCCGGAAGAACAATGGCTGCTATTATGGAAAACTGCCAGACCTCAGATGGAGAAATAACTATACCTGATGTTTTAAAGCCGTATCTCAGGTAGCCTGGACGTTTTTTCTAAGAGCTTCTGCTGAATGAAAGAGTTTGAATTTAAAGATATGGAATGGCCCCTGATAAGGGCAGCCCTTGCGATTTCTCTTATGAAAAATGAGCCTCTTCTCTTAAAAGGGGCCTATGAATGTATATGTTCAGATGAAGCTATTTTCCCGGTATATTCAGATTTGAAAAGAATTGTAATTGATGCAGGATCCGGCATTCTTACAGAGATTGAAGGCGATATTGCATTCAGACCTGAACATCCCGGCCATGGCACTTTTCATATAAGTAGTGGAGAGTTTACACCTGTATCTGAAATAGAACTTTTTTTTCTCCCCTATCTGTTTAAAGAAGATTTCCGTTCTGTAATTCATTTCCAGGGTGTTACTCATTCCCATGTGTCATATTCCACTTCCTTTTTGAAGGAAACATTTTTTGCTTTTCTTGAAAAAACCGGACATTATGCGTCAATGAATCTTAAAAGATTCGGATTTTACGGTTCAGGAGGAGGTGTTGCCGAGTCGCGTATATACCCTTCAGAACCGCATCCTGCTGACGATATTTTTCAGTTTAAGAAGAAGAGAATTGAAGGAGTTAAAATTCTGGCTGCAGGAATGAATATGGAGATTGCAGCAAGGGAGCAGGAGTTTATTAAAAGAAATATTGCTGTTGATGAAAAAAGAATCGGCATACTTGAAATTGCTGATTCAAAAGGTTTCGGGAACAGCATACAGGTTCATTTTTCCTGTGATGATATTAACTTTATTCTTTCAAGGGACATGGAGTTTTATAACAGCAGCGGTGACTTTATCTTTGATGAGAGTTCCTACTACAAATCCCTGGCAGATCTTGCTGATAAATGCGGTTTATTCCTTAAAAGTGATACAATTCCCATGAGAATTCAGAGTGAAATGCTCCCTTATTTGTATATGACAGGTTCACCAATTCCGCCCGGGCTAAGGGATACTTCTCTCTTCCGTTTATGCGAAAAGATGCTTTAGTCAGCAAGGCTTTTCAGTTCACTGTCGAAGATATCTCTCAGGTTTTCCACAGAAAATGTCAGTTCTTCAAATTCACTAAAGAGATCATCAATTATTTTTTTAAGATTGTGAATT
>CAYYKZ010000170.1:1825-6104 GCA_964468455.1 uncultured Leptospirales bacterium
TTTCTCCTTTTTATCTATTGTTTCTTCAACAGTAATCAGCTGTTCTTCAAGGGGCTTTAATTCCCTGTTTTTTCTTTGAAGTATTTCTGATCTTATTTTCCGTAAGTCCTTTTTGTTTAAAGAACTGTTTTCTTTCTGAAGGCTGCCGTTTCTGCTGTTTTCTTCTCCGGCTTCTTCGTCCCAACCGATTTTTTCAAGAAAACTGCTGTATGACCCTTCAAAAACAGAAACACTGTTTTTCTGGAAAACTATAAATCTGTTTGCAAGGGAGTGGAGAAACATTTCATTGTGAGTAACCATTATAACCGCGCCGGGGAAATCATCAACAGCTTCAAGGAGCGCGTCTGATGATTCCATGTCAAGATGATTTGTAGGTTCATCAAGGAAAAGGAGATTGGCAGGCGCGGCAAGAATTTTGCCCAGGAGTACACGGCTTTTCTCCCCGCCGGAAAGGATTTCTATTTTTTTCAGGGCATCATCACCTTCAAACATCATGGCTCCTGCAATGTTGCGGGCCATCTGTTTTTCACAGCCTGCTGCTGTAAATTCCTCTTCAATAGTATAGTTCGGGTTAAGGTTAATGGTGTTTGTCTGGGCAAAATATCCGGTCTGCGCATTGGTATGCATGGTTATGTCACCGCTATGGGGTTTCAGGTTTCCTGACAAAAGTTTAAGCAGAGTTGTTTTCCCTTTACCGTTTTTACCTATAACGCAAATTCTGTCATCGCTTCGCACAGCTAAGTTAAAGCCCTTTACTATGGGGGTTTCGCTGTTATATTCAAAGGAGAGATTATGAACAGACATTACTGTTTTTGCATTAAATGGTTTATAGTTAAAGGAGAAGTCAAGATTTTTGATGTTTTCAAGCTTGTCAAGATTCTGCTGTTTTTCCAGGGCTTTTACTCTTGACTGAACCATGCCTGCAAGACGGGCCTTTGCCCTGAATCTGGAAATAAAAAGCTCCACCTCTTTTCTCTTTTTTTCATCATTTATTCGTGTCTTTTCGTATATTTCCTCTTCCTTGAGGATCTGCTGGTATAGTTTGTCAGTGGTGCCTTCAATTTTTCTTATTTTCTGCCTGTGAATGCCCACAGTATGGGTAATTACAGAATCCATGAAAGACCTGTCGTGTGTAATAAGAACCACTTCACCTTTCCACTGTCT
This sequence comes from uncultured Leptospirales bacterium, assembly GCA_964468455.1. Lineage (GTDB taxonomy): Bacteria > Spirochaetota > UBA4802 > UBA4802 > UBA5550 > JBBAGC01. The sequence continues at coordinate 2,990 of CAYYKZ010000170.1, forward strand.
TAAAAATGAGGCGAGCCATCTTATTGATATAATATCAAGGTAGTTTGTAGGTTCATCAAGCAGAAGCATGTCAGGTTCCGACACAAGGGTTTTGGCAAGGTTAAGCCTTACCTGGTATCCGCCGGAAAAGAGGGCAGGGTTTTTTGCCATGTCATCAGTTGTGAAGCCAAGACCTGAAAGAATTTTTTCAACCTTCCATCTTTCATCACTGCTGTGTTCAGGTAATCCCAGGCATCCTTCATCTATTACTGTAGGCATTGTAAATTTCAGGTGCTGAGCCACATGCCCTGTTGTATAGTTCCTGGGAATAACAATCTCCCCTGAATCGGGATATTCTTCTTTAATTATCATTTTAAGAAGGGTGGTTTTACCATGACCGTTTCTGCCAACAAGCCCTATTCTTTCACCCTGGTTTACGTTAAAGCTTACATCGTTAAAAAGCTCCCGTGCTCCAAAGGATTTGCTCAGGTTTACTATTTTTATCATTTATATAAATCCGCTTATACTTTCTAATCGATTTTAAGAATTGTCATAAATGCCTCCTGAGGCACTTCCACAGATCCCACCATTTTCATCCTCTTTTTCCCTTCTTTCTGCTTTTCCAGAAGCTTCCTTTTCCTGGAAATGTCACCGCCGTAGCATTTCGCTGTTACATCTTTACGCAGTGCGGAAATATTCTCTCTTCCAATAATAGTTGCTCCAACAGCTGCCTGCAGAGGAATTTTAAACTGATGTTTAGGTATAATATCCTTAAGCTTTTCAATAATATCTTTACCCCTTGTTCTTGCCTTGTCCTTGTGTACAATAAATGAGAGAGCATCCACAGACTCTCCGTTTACAAGAATGTCCACCTTAACCATATCTGACTGGCGGAAGTCTATGGGGTCATAATCGAATGAGGCATAACCTCTTGAGATTGATTTAAGCTTATCATAGAAATTGAATACAATTTCAGAGAGGGGGAGTTCATAGGTAAGCTGTACTCTGGATGTGGTAATATACTCCATGTTTTTGTGAATACCCCTTGATTCTGTGACAAGCTGCATTATATTACCAACATACTCATTGGGAGTCACTATTGAAGCAAGAACATAGGGCTCCTCGATTCTGTCAATTGTTCCAGGATCAGGAAAATTCACAGGATTGTCAATTGTAAGCATTGTTCCATTCTGCAGGTATATTTTGTACTGAACACTTGGAGCTGTTGTTATAAGAGATATGTCAAATTCCCTTTCCAGCCTTTCCTGGACAATCTCCATATGAAGCAGTCCCAGGTATCCGCACCTGAATCCGAATCCCAGTGCATATGAATTGTCCGGCTCAAAAAGGAGTGATGCGTCATTAAGCTGAAGTTTGTTAAGTGCTTCCCTTAAATTCTGGTATTCATCGCTGTACATGGGGTATAGCCCTGAAAAAACCATGGATTTGACATCTTTAAAACCTTTTAGAGCTTCTTTTGCGGGATTTTTTGACAGAGTAACAGTATCCCCTATTTTTGTATCCCCTACGCTTTTAATACCTGCAACAATATATCCCACATCACCAGGGCCAAGCTCTTTAACTTTTTCCATGGTCATCCTGAATACACCTACTTCAATTACAGTAAAAACCTTCCCGGTTGAGTATAGTTTTATTTCATCATCTTTTTTTACAGATCCGTCGAAAATTCTTACCTTGATTACAGCTCCCAGGTACTGATCGTAGAAGGAATCAAAAATAAGCGCTTTTAATGGTTTTTCTTTTTCACCTTTGGGCGCGGGGATAAACTCAACAATTCTTTCCACAAGGTCATCAATTCCAATACCCTGTTTTGCTGAAGTTAAAACCGCAGTTTCAGCGTCAAGGCCCAGGGTTGACTCAATCTGTTCTTTGGTTGCGTCAATATCAGCACTGGGCATGTCAATTTTATTTATAACAGGAAGGATCTCCAGGTTATTGTCCATGGCAAGGTAAAGATTGGCAATTGTTTGAGCTTCCACACCCTGTGATGCGTCAACAATAAGGATAACCCCGTCGCAGGAGCTTAAAGCTCTGGAGACTTCATAGGTAAAGTCCACGTGTCCGGGAGTATCAATAAGGTTGAAGGTGTACTCTTCGCCGTTTTTGGCCTTGTATATGAGTGTAATGGCATTGGATTTTATTGTAATGCCCCTTTCTCTTTCAATATCCATAGTATCCAGCATCTGGTCTTTTTTGTCACGCTGGCTTACAAGGCTGCATCTTTCAATAAGCCTGTCTGCAAGAGTGGATTTCCCATGGTCAATATGAGCTATGATTGAAAAGTTCCGAATATGAGATAAATCCATTTTTCACCTGTTATAATATTAATTTAAGCTTATAGAATGTAGCCAATAATTTTTTACCCATTGTTGGCAAGTATTTTTTGAGGGAATAACCCGGAGTCTGTATAACTCTTCATAAATTGGCGGTAACCCAGCTTTTCGTCATGCCATAGGAGCAGCAAAGAGAGGATTAACCGTTAGTTTTGAGCATAAAAGGGGCCGGCTTTTTATGATTATCAATCTTTTAGAATTTCGTAAAGGGCAATTCCTGCAGCAACAGAGGCATTGAGCGAAGAGACCTTTCCCTTTAAGGGGATAGATACAATATAGTCACACTTCTCTTCAGTGAGCCTTCTCATCCCTTTACCTTCACTCCCTATAATAAGGCATGCCGGCCTGATATCTGAAAGTTCTCCTATTTTTACGGTTCCATGATCACTTGTACCCACAATCCAGAAGCCGTCTTTTTTTATATCTTCAAGAAACTGGGCAACGTTTGAAATGGTTATGGTTTCCATGTAGGCTGTTGCTCCGGCTGAAGCTTTAATAACTGTTTCTGTAATTTCTGCTGAATTGTTTTTTGGAAGCACTACCGCACCGCATCCCAGCGCTTCTGCGGATCTTATTATTGAGCCAAGGTTGTGAGGGTCTGTAATCTGATCCAGAAGGAGAATAACCCCTTTTTTATCGAGGATATTTTTTAAAATCAATCCGGGATCTTTTTTTTCGCTTTTTATGCTCACAGAAAGCGCAACACCCTGATGGGATGAAGAGGAACTGAACTTTTTAAAAAAATCTTTGTTTTCCTGTAAAACCTTAATATTTCTGCTTTT
>CAYYKZ010000171.1:0-6097 GCA_964468455.1 uncultured Leptospirales bacterium
AAGCACCTTGTATCTTCTCATATCGATTATTTTGGGAACATGCTCAATATTCACAGGGCAGGCTTCCATACAGGCACCACAGTTTGTACATGCCCAGAACTCATCAGGCTGAACAGAACCGGAACCTTCAGTACCATCGCCAATAAGGGGCTTTGTTTCAAGGGCTCCCTTATCCTCAGCAAGCATATACTGTGGAATACGCTCATCCATATTATCTTTTACGTCATTAATAATCTTTTTGGGAGAAAGCGGTTTCTCTGTCAGATAGGCTGGGCAGTTATCCTGGCATCTGCCGCACCTTGTACAGGCATCCCCATCCATAAGCTGTTTCCATGTAAACTCCTCAACCTTTGAAACTCCAAAGCTTTCAGCAGTTTCAAACTCAGCCGGATCAATTACAGGCATTGCAAACTTGGTTTTTGAGCTTTCATTGTCAAGATTTCCATAATATATATTAAGGAAAGAAACAAGAATATGCCCAAGTTTATCAGAAGCGATAAGTCCGATAAATGTAAATGCCGCAAGCATGTGCAGCCACCAGTTAATATAATGAGCAGTTCTTAATACAGAATCACTGAATACTGAAAAAGGTACTGCAAGGGCATAACCGAAAGGTGAAGCCACTTTTTCAAATACCGGGAAATCTGTTAAAGCAATCCTCATTGATTCATTAAAAAAACCTGATAAAACAATAAATGTTATCAGAACAAGGGCAAAGGTATCTGTTGCTTTTGTATCAAGTCTTGTTGGCTTAATAAAATACCTTCTGTATATTGCCATCAATAAGCCTGCAAGAACAACTACTCCGAAAACATCACCAAAAAGAGACCAGATGATATAAAAATCACCGTGGATAAAATGGTAATGAAAAAACAGCCCTGTAAAGTCCTCCTGAACAACAATTATCATTGTTACAATAAAAAGAACCACAAAACCGAAGAAAATACTGCCATGCATTATACCGGCGTATTTTTCCTTCAGAACCTTCGCCTGCAGAAAAGCGTATTTTATAACAGCAATAATCCTTTTTTCAGGAAAGTCTGTTCTAAGTTCACTTTTCCCCTGTCTCCAGATTTTTACCTTCTTTATAACCGTATAAAGCAGATAAAAAACAGCAATAAACATAAAAATATAAATTCCCCACCTCATAAAACCGTGAGGGCCACCCACATTGAAATAAAATTCACGGGTGACATCTGTGCTGGCCATACCAAAAGAATCGGCAATACTCATTTGGTCATCCTCCTAATAATATCAGTACTATAACCTGGTTATAGCTGGTTGCTCTGCTCAAAATATGTTAATCAATTAAATCCGGGCAAAAAAATAAGTCTCAATTTTTTATATATTCTCTACTTTCCCAGAGAGACTTTTTCTTTTTTTAATAAAGAATCGTGAACTTATTGTCAACACAAATTCTATGCATAGATTTTAAATTATATCAATTAAAGATTTTTGTATATATTAATATTGCTATAAACTTATCGATCGGATATACATTCAGGTTTCTTTATCAAAAGTTATTAATCAGTTTTAAAAATATAAATTGTTTTTAAAAATTGAAACATAATCTGAATCTATTGAGTGTGACATGCGATTTTTAAAGAAGAATAATTCTTTACTTCAGAAAATGAAATAATTATAAGTTTTACCAGTAATTATTCCTTGATATACTTTCTAAAGCAGTAATTCTGTTTCTAATACTCCAGAGGCGGCGTGTTATCAGATCATTTTACTTATAATAATTAAGGAATCAACACTGAAGTAATACAATAAATATCAGGTTAAATGGAATGAATAGAAAACAGACCAGGCAGATTAAAGCAGGGAACCTCCCTATTGGCGGCAGCGCTCCCATATCCATACAGTCAATGACAAACCTCCCTATTGAGGATACAGAAGGTACAATAAGGCAGATTAAAGCCCTGGAGAAGGCAGGTGCGGATATTGTCCGCCTTGCAGTACTTAATGAAGATGCAATACCCTGTTTTAAAAAAATTTCTGATTCAGTTTCAATACCCCTTGTTGCGGATATTCATTTTGACTACAGGCTTGCTATTGCCGCTATTGATGCAGGAGCTTCGAAGATACGGATTAACCCCGGGAATATAGGGGAAGACTGGAAAGTAAAGGAGGTAATAAAAGCAGCTTCTGAAAGAAAAATTCCAATACGGATAGGTGTTAATGGAGGGTCAATCAACAGAAAAAAATACAGTCATGTAACACCGGAAGCACTGGTGGAATCAGCAATGGATAACATACTCATTCTTGAAGAGAATAATTTTACCGACATGGCTGTTTCCATCAAATCATCTGACATTTTTCATACTATTGAAGCAAACAGGATTCTTTCTGATATCAGGGATTACCCCATACATCTTGGCCTTACAGAAGCCGGTTTCGGAATATCCAGCCTGGTACAGAGCTCAATTGCCATAGGACATTTGCTGCTGCAGGGAATAGGAGACACCATCCGCGTATCCATAACTGGAGACCCCTTACAGGAGATTGTTGCAGGAAAGAAAATTCTGGAAACTCTCTCCCTCAAATACTCACCTCTGAAAATAATATCATGCCCCACATGCGGCCGCACTGCACCCGATATCGATTTACTTGCAATAGCGCAGCAGGCTGAATCTGAAATTCTGCTTAATTTTGAAAATACTCTCAAAGAAAAAAAATCACACATCACTGTTGCTGTAATGGGATGTGAGGTTAACGGACCAGGGGAGGCAAAGGAGGCTGATTTTGGTATTGCCGGAGGGAGAAGCGGTTTTATGCATATTTTTGCAAAAGGTAAGGTTATAAAAAAAGTTCAGGTATCAGATGCAGTAAAGGAACTTCTTGAGGTTATTGCTCTTTCACTGAAATAAATAAATTACCTGTGAATTCCCCTTATGAAGGAACGGGGATTAAGCGCTCTTCCATGGCGGCGTATTTCGAAATGGAGATGAGGACCTGTTGTTCTTCCCGTGTTTCCTGAAAAAGCTACACTCTGCCCTGCTCCTACCCTGTCACCCTGTTTAACTGTGAATCTGCTTAAATGTCCGTAATAGGTTGTATACCCGTGTTCATGCTCCAGTATCACCAGTTTTCCGTAGCCGTCAGCATAACCGGCAAATGTTACCCGGCCGGCCCTGGCTGAATAAATCTTTGTTCCTATTGGGCACCCTATATCAACTCCCCTGTGAAACTGGGATTTATTTTCATTAAACGGGTCTCTTCTGGTTCCAAAACCTGATGTTGTTCTGCCGGTTTTTATTGGAGAAAGGAAGGCAGACCCCAGAAACATCGAACGCTCAAGACCGGAAACCTTTCCGCAGGGGACAAAAACAAAATCCTTATCAAGGTTATCGCTTTTATTTGCTCTCCTGACATATTCAATATTAACCCTGCTTTCAGAAAGTACTCGTGTTAATCCTTCCTTATCATCACCAGTTAAAACAACCCCTCTCATATTAGGAATAAACAGGATTGTGCCCTCTCCCACCTGGTAAGGAGATGTGAGGAGATTAACCGACATTAAAGTATCCATATCCAGACCGCTCTTTGAAAGAACTATCCAGAAATTTTCATCCTTCTTTACCCTGTACCTGAAAAATTTAAGTTCAGGAAGTCCGGCAGCATCTCTTTTGCTCATAATAGTAAAAATAGATTTCTTTATATCCTTCCTGATATCCTGAAGAGTTTCATTGTTTGTATAATCAATACTCTTAAGATCATACACCTTTCCCCCGGAAGTAAATGCCGGGGAGGCAAAGAGAGCAAAAATTATTGATACTGTTAAATGTTTTATAATTTTATTCATAATGACTTTCATAACTTTCTGTATAGTAAAAGTACGGGCATATTTAATAATTCGGAAATTCTGCATTAGAAATTAAGCATAATTATGTCTCTTAAAGTTTTTTTACTGTAAATATTTTTTAGGAATAAGTAAGGATTTTAATTGTAAAATATACACTAATGCAAAAGTTTGTTTTTTCACACTCAGCCATAATTACCGGAAAAGAATTGTTTTTTCCAATTCATAATCAATAAATTTATTTAACATCTTTTTTTATTATGTTATAGGTATAAGTAATAGTGGAGCATATTTCCTGACTTTAATATTCATCCGATATTTAATAGTTTCTCTGAGTACAGAGTGATCACAAATTTTATCAAAAATTCAGGTGCGGCTAATGATTAAAAAAGAAATTCTGGACAGATGGACCCCTAAAAAATCTGAAGATTTATATGGAATCAAAAACTGGGGTGCAGGATACTATCATATAAACAACTCAGGAGAAGTAACAGTATCGCCTTTTGGAGACAGTTCCGATATATCTGTAAGCCTTATGGATATTATTTCAGGAATAAAGGAACGGGGCCTTGATATGCCTGTACTTTTGAGATTTGAAAACCTCCTTGATGCTCAGATCTCAAATATAAATGAATCCTTTAGAAAAGCCATGGATGAACTCAGCTATAAAGGTGAATACAGAGGCGTTTACCCTATAAAAGTTAATCAGCAGCAGCAGGTTATTGAGGAAATGGCTAAGTTTGGCCAGAGATATCATCACGGTCTTGAAGTCGGGAGCAAGGCAGAACTTATAGCTGCCCTTTCAGTACTTAAGGATCCTGAAGCCTGCCTTATATGCAATGGATACAAGGATGAGGAATTCATAGACCTGGGATTATACGCCATAAAAATGGGCTACAAATGTTTTTTTGTCATTGAAATGCCCGGAGAGCTTAACCTGATAATTGAACGTTCAGAAAAACTGGGGATTAAACCATACATAGGCATGCGGATGAAACTCGCTTCAAAAGCGGGGGGGCACTGGACAGAGTCGGGCGGAGATAGAAGCATTTTCGGCCTTAATACAGCACAGCTGATTGAAGGGGTAGATTTTCTTAAAAGAAAAAATATGCTCGATTCATTAAAGCTTCTCCACTATCACCTGGGTTCACAGATTCCCAACATCAGGGACATCCGTACAGCTGTAGTTGAAGCTTCAAGAATTTACGCAGAACTCGTTAACGAAGGGGCACCCATGGGTTACCTTGATCTGGGAGGCGGCCTTGCTGTTGATTATGATGGTTCAAAAACCAATTTTATAAACAGCAGGAATTACACCATTAGTGAATACTGTGTGGATATAATAGAAATAGTACTTTCAACAATGAATGAAGCCGGAATTAAACACCCCACTATTATTACAGAATCAGGGAGAGCAACTGTTGCCTATTATTCTGTACTTGTATTTAATGTGCTGGATGTGGCAAAATTCGAATCAGTCACAATTCCGGATGAACCTCCTGCGGATTCTCACGATTTAATCAAAAATCTATATTATATACTCAATACCCTTACCCTCAAAAATATACTGGAATGCTATAATGACGCCCTTTACTACAGAGATGAAGTAAGGGAAACCTTCAAGCACGGGAAAATATCATTAAGGGAGCGGTCATTTGCTGAAAAAATATTCTGGAACATTATAAACCTTATTGCAAAAGAGAAAAAAAAGCTTAAACAGCCCCACCCTGATTTAAGCGACATCGAATCTGCCATTGCTGACATATATTACTGCAACTTTTCAGTGTTCCAGTCTGTACCTGACAGCTGGGCCATTGATCAGCTGTTCCCGATTATGCCTGTACACAGACTCACCGAAATGCCGAACAGATTTGCTGTAATAGGGGACATTACATGCGATTGTGACGGGAAAATCGACCGTTTTATAGACATTCATGATGTAATACACACAATAAGGCTTCATGAACTTAATAATGAAAATGACTATTATCTGGGAATATTCCTTGTAGGAGCATACCAGGAGACACTGGGAGACCTCCACAATCTCTTTGGAGACACAAATGTAGTCAGCATAAGAATAAACATGGACGGAACATATGAATTTGTCCGGGAGATAGAAGGAGACACTGTAGCAGATGTATTATCTTATGTTGAATTTAACCCGAGACAGATGCTTGTTGACTTCAGAGAAATGGCCGAACAGGCAATTCGCCAGGGTAAAATTACACCACAGGAGAGGTTCCAGATAGTAAAGGCCTATGACAACGGTCTGAGAGGCTACACCTATTTTGA
>CAYYKZ010000172.1:0-6088 GCA_964468455.1 uncultured Leptospirales bacterium
ATTTCCCATACAGGGAAAATTACAAGGAGTCCCCTTTCAAAGATGTTATTGATAAAGGATCGATTGTAGGTGTTGAGGAAAATGATGTTTATGGTTCATGGATTTACTCACTTGGCCCTGTCTACGATTCAAAGGGAAATCTGACAGCCATACTTGAAATCGGAAAGGACCTCAATACATTTCAGGTAAAAATAAAAAACTTCATAGTCAATATCAGTAAGGAGATAATCACAGTTCTTATAATACTTGTACTCTTAATGATTGAAATAACCATACTGCGGAATGTTTTTAAAAGTAAAAGCGACCCTGAAACCTCCGACAATCCATTCGGCAGGTATCCGGTAGAAATTGTCCGGATGCTGGCCTTTATTATTGCATTTTCATACGCGCTCCCTGTTTCATACACTCCTCTGATGATGAGGGAGATACTGCAGAATACAGGCATTTCGGTTTTTAATCTCCCTGAAGGTGTTGCAATGGCATTACCTATTTCAGCTGAAATGCTTGCAACAGCACTCTTTGCAGTATTTTCAGGTAACCTTGTTGAAAAAAGAGGATGGAAGACTCCATTTTTAGCTGGTGCTGTCTGTATGGCTGCAGGTTCCTTTATTGCATTTTATGTTAATGACCCCTATGCCTTTATTATTGCCAGAACTTTTGTAGGTGCGGCATACGGATTTGCGCTTGTTACACTGCAGTGCTACCCCATGATTTCCCCGGACATTACAGTAAGAAATAACGGACTCGCTTCACAGAATTCAGGTTTAAATGCCGGTTACTGCTGCGGTGTTGCAATTGGCGGTTTAAGTGCGGACTATCTTGGATTTGCCCATGTATATATATTCTCTGTAATGGTTTCTATAATAGCACTTATGTATGCCCGATATCTTATGTCCAATAACCGGACCTATACATTAACTGAGCCTAAAAAAGTAACTGCTTCAGATATTTTCAGCTTTTTTACCAACCGTAATGTATTTCTCTTTTTCTTTGCCGCATTTATACCTGTATCTATATGCAGCATGTTTCTCACATACATGTTCCCTGTTTTTGCAGAAGCTCAGGAAATTACTGCTGGAGATATTAGCCGGGTTTTTATGCTTAACAGTCTTGTTATAATCTACCTGGGGCCGGCAATAGTCCGCTTCCTCACTAAAAACGCACTGCTTAGAGGGAAATGGACCATGGCCCTTTACATAGGTGTTACCCTGGCCGGACTTGTGATCTTTGCTCTTAAGCCGGGTATTATTACAGCAGTAATCCTGGTTATATTTATAGGTATAGGTGACAGCTTCGGCCTGCCAATGAGCAATGATTACCTCATAGAGCTTAAGGCATCATCAAGGATAGGTTATGATAAAACTGTGGGTTATCTTAATTTTATCGGGAATATAGGGCAGATGATAGGGCCGGTACTCATGGGTTACCTTTTCCTCTTCGGCTATGAAAAAGGTACATTTATTATTATTGCCGGTATGACAGTAACATTCCTATTGTTTATTGCTTTTACACGCAACGAATTTGTAAAGACCGGTGAGTAAAATGAACAGACTTGATCATGAATATTTAATTGAAGAAGTTAATAATATTGATATGGCTAAGGATCTGATCGACTTTCTTCTGTCAGTCCACGCCTTTGACGCCAAGCTTACACCGGGTGAAGTTGAACAGATATACAGGGAGCCTTTTATATGCCTCCGAAGCCGCGACCTTAAATACTGGTTTTCAAAGGATGAGGAGGGAAAAATTATCGCTGCACTGGGAGTAAAGGAATCTGATCACAGAACATCGGGATTTGTAATAAGCTTTATTGCTGTTGATAAAAGGCACAGGCATGAAGGTATTGGAAAAATTCTTTTAGCAACAGCCTTAGATTTTGTAAAATCAATGAAGGGAAGGTTTCTCATGGTTGATACATCTGACAAACCGGAGTATCAGCCCATGAGAAATTTTATGGAAACCAATGGATTTATTCATGTGGGAACTTTCCCCGATTTCTACTACGAAGGTGAAAGCACCATGTGGTATTACTATAAAATAAAATAAAACGGGTATTACTTTGAGTTGAGTTTTACAATACCTTTCCATTTACCTGTTGGAGGATTGTCCATATACTGACCGCAATATTTTATCATTCTTAAAGAAGCCCTGTCTCCAGGCTTAAGTTTCTCAGCCTTGCTGAAAAATATTGCAGCGTCCTGCCATTCCATTTCATAAAAAAGTTCCATGGCCCTGTTATATGCATCCGCGAATCTTGCCACATCAGGGTCAGTTTCACCTTTTACTCCAAGAAGTTCATAAACTGTTATCCAGACGCTTTTCCCTTTAAATATAATCCGGTCCAGTCTTCTGGCTATGAATTTATTTTTTACTATCCTGTATGTATTATCACTTATCAGAATATTTGTGTCATAAAACTTGTTTATACCTTCAAGCCTGCTTGCCATATTAACAGTGTCGCCAACAGCTGTATAATTAAGCCTTTCGCTGTAACCCATATTTCCTATAATAGCTTTCCCTGTATGAACACCAATCCTGGTTTTTAAAGGGGGAAATCCTTCTTCAGTTAGCCTGATATTAAGTTTTTTTACCTCTTCATTGCACTCAATTGCGGATTTACATGCAAGGTAAGCATGATTTTCCAGGTAATCAGGAGCTCCCCAGAAAGCCATTACAGCATCTCCAATATATTTATCAACGGTTCCTTTATTTTTGTGGATATTTTCCGTCATAATCTCAAAATAATCTCCCATTCTCTCAACCAGTGACTGAATCTCCACATTCTCAGAAATTGACGTAAACCCCTCAATATCGGTAAACATAAACGTTGCTTCAATCTCATCTCCGCTCAAAACAGCCTCTTTTTTTGTGATTACAATCTGGTGAACAAGTTCTGCAGGTACATACCGCTTAAATGAACGAAGAGCTTTTTTGGTCCTATCCACAACGCTTTCCATATTTCTTATTTCAATGAAAACAGTATCAGACGGAACCACATCACCCAGTTCAAACTTCTGTATCATTCCAATTTCATCCTCAAGTCTCATAAGGGGCCGGGTAATCATTCCGGAAAAATATCTCCCTATAAAAATAACAAGAAGAACAATAGCCAGAGTAATCAGTACCATTATAACCAGACAGCGTATTTCACTCTTAATAACATCTTCAGCAGAAACATCAATACCCACTACCCCTACAATTTTACCCTTTGAATTAAGTATTGAGGAATATCCTGAAACCCAGGTGCCGTATTGATCATTTATAAACGACTTTATAACAGTAACTCCCGGATTCTCATATAATTTCAGAGCCTCCTTATGAATTTCATCATAGGGTACATCAAACCAGCCCATAAATCCCTGATCATCATCAGTGGGGACAACAAATACATTTTCCCCTTTATTATTGATACGCATTGAATATATATAGAAGATTTTTGTGGTATTCTGCTGAATATCCTGAAGTTTACCCTGGATAGATTTGTAATTAGAAATACTTAGAGGATCCTTAGTGGACACAATTTTTTCAAATTTGTCACCGTCAATATTTTTTGCAATCGTGTAAACAAGATCATTGAGCCTGGTGTAGAGATTATCCCTGAGAACGTCCCTTGTATAAATAAAAACAAAAATGCAGAGCAGAAGGCCGGTAACAACAACAATTATATTAAAAGCCATGGGAATAAAGATTCTGATTGAGAAAAAACGGGTTTTTTTCAACATTGCAGCACCAGCCTGTGAGTTTATATTTATAAACCAGATGCAGAAAACAATTTATAACCGGTTTTAATTACCCGGATATTTTCCCGGGCCCGGACATAATGCTTGAATACCCCCTACGGCTGCAGGAGTAGTTTATACTTCCATCAGCATTACAAATGAGTAATCACTATTAATTATAAAATATAATTCAGAAATAGCAAATAATCTGAAGCAATTTCTATTGATGAGTAATAAAAACCGGGATAAGATCAACACCATCTTCAAGCCTGTCAAGAGCCTTCCCTATTACAGAACCTATTTTATCAAAAGAATCTATACGGCCGGCCATTCCGCAGCCGGCAACATCAGAGGCTACAATAAGATCCCCGGGATTCACAGGTTTGTTTCTTGCATCAACTTTACACAAAACTTTTCCGGAAAGTGCTACGGGATAAATTTTCTCCTCTTTCCCTGAATTATTTACAGATATATATGGATTACCGGAAACTACCCCGATAACTGATGTGCTGTAGCTTTTCCTTGATCTTGTTAAAAGAGATCCACCTAGTTCACTTACAACAAGTATATCACCAGGAGATATATACTCAGCTTCATCAACCTCAAAAAATTCCACAAGCCCTGCAGGAAAATCTGAAGCTTCATTACCATTCTTAATTATCAGCTTACCCTGGAACTCTGCGTCCCCCTTAACAAGAAGAGCTTTACCGTCACCCATTAAATTTATATTGCTGTCGAAATCCCCGGTCAGTTTACCTGATCCGTCAGCTATAAGAGAATAGCCATGCTCACTTGAAAATATTCCACCTGCACCGAAACGGCATACACCAAGAACACCTGCGCCATTACCATCTCTCCCGGATGACTGACCTCTCATACCCACATGTATGCTGTGTCCTACAATCCCGTATGATCCTGATGAATTTCTGCTGTTTGCAGCTATTCCTGTAATACCTATTGCAGGGCCGGATTCTGAGGTGTTATTACCATATATCACAGAAGACCCGTCTGATGGAGGTGTAATATCCTTGAAAGCCTCATCTCTGCTTTCTCTTATGCTAATTGTTCCTTTATGACTGCTGTAGCTGTGATCAACAGGGGCATATTCATGTTCATGAGGCAGGGGCTTTCTGCTGTCACTTAACCTGGAATCGTCAGCCTGAACAGCCATTTTACTTACAAATTCTCCATTACGCCCGAACCTTACTATTCCAGGAAGATCCTCTGTAGCATATTTCAGTCTTCTGTCATTACCCTGTACAGCAACTCCCGGACTGTCTTCTCCATCCTCTGCAAGTTCTACTATGCCGCTGGAAAGAGTTGTTGCTTTCTTAAGTCTTTTATCATTTCCCTGCACAGCACTTAAAGACTCTTCGCCTCCATCAACAGCAAATTTCATTATACCCTTTGATGATTCTGTCGCATCCTTAAGTCTTTTATCATTACCCTGTACAGCTACTTCAGCACGGTCTTCACCATTTTCTGCAAGTTCTACTATACCTTTACTTTCAGTTGTAGCGTCCTTAAGTCTACGGTCATTACCCTGTACAGCAACCCCTGCTCTGTCTTCACCATCCTCTGCAAGTTCTACTATACCCCGGTTATCAGTTGTAGCATCCTTAAGTCTCCGGTCATTACCCTGTACAGCAACTTCAGCACGGTCTTCACCATTTTCTGCAAGTTCTACTATACCGCAGGTTGATGTAGTTGCTTTTTTAAGTCTTTTATCATTACCCTGTACAGCGCTTAAAGACTCTTCACCGCCGTCAACAGCAAATTTCATTATACCCTTTGAAGTTTCTGTCGCATCTTTAAGCCTCCGGTCATTACCCTGTACAGCAACTCCCGGCCTGTCCTCGCCATCCTCTGCTAATTCTACTATACCCCGGTTATCAGTTGTAGCATCCTTAAGCCTCCGGTCATCCCCCTGCACAACAACTCCGGGCCTGTCCTCGCCATCCTCTGCAAGCTCCACTATCCCCTTACTCCCTGTTGTTGCATCCTTAAGCCTTCTGTCACTCCCCTGTACAGCAACTCCGGGAATATCCTCGCCATCCTCTGCAAGCTCCACTATCCCCTTACTCCCTGTTGTTGCGTCTTTAAGCCTTCTGTCAGAGGCAGATGGTACAGCATCATCAGCAGATTCTCCATCCTCTGCTATTCTGATAATACCTTTGCTTATTCTTGTAGCATCTTTTAAACGTCTGTCATTACCCTGTACTACGGTACCCTGAGAATCACCACCATCTGATGCAAGGATACATATTCCGTGGGAATCTGTTGTAGCCCTGTGGAGCCTTGAATCATTTCCGGAAACAACAGAGTTCTCTTTATATTCACTGTCAGGACATATTTTAACTATTCCGAAA
>CAYYKZ010000173.1:0-6072 GCA_964468455.1 uncultured Leptospirales bacterium
GGAATTTATTAAGGCCCTGGAGCCTATGGGAAACATTGCATATATTGTAAAGGCCAGGGTTGTTCTGCTGCGTGACATGGGGCCTGCTATTTCTCCATTTAATTCATTTCTCCTTCTGCAGGGTATTGAAACCCTTCATCTGCGTATGCCCAGGCATTCTGAGAATGCCCTTGCTGCTGCAAGGCATCTTGAAGCTCATAAATCGGTTGAGTGGGTCAACTATCCGGGGCTTGATTCTCATCCGGATAATAACCTGGCGGGTAAATATTTAAAGCATGGAGCAGGTGCAATTTTGGGTTTCGGAATAAAGGGGGGGATAGATGCGGGTAAAAAATTTATTAACTCCCTGGAGCTTGTTTCCCACCTGGCAAATGTGGGGGATGCCAAGTCTCTGGCGATACATCCGGCAAGCACAACCCATCAGCAGCTATCTCCTGAGGAGCAGATGGCGGCAGGTGTTACCCCCGATTTTATAAGGCTATCCATAGGGATTGAGCATATTGATGATATTATCGCAGATATAGACCAGGCCCTTGAAAAGGCTCATGTCTAAATTGCTGCTTATGCTGTTTCCTGTAAGTATTAAAGGACAAGGTGAATTTAATGAAAAAAATTTATAATGATATAACTGAAACAGTGGGAAAAACCCCGCTGGTAAAAATTAAAAGACTTAATAAGGGGGGGGCTCTCCTTGCTGCCAAACTTGAGTCATTTAACCCTCTTTCAAGCGTAAAGGACAGGCTTGGCCTTGCTCGTATTGAAGCTGCAGAAAGGGATGGATTAA
This sequence comes from uncultured Leptospirales bacterium, assembly GCA_964468455.1. GTDB lineage: Bacteria > Spirochaetota > UBA4802 > UBA4802 > UBA5550 > JBBAGC01. The sequence goes on from CAYYKZ010000173.1 coordinate 785, forward strand.
TTAATGAAAAAACCACAATTGTGGAACCCACAAGCGGAAATACAGGGATTGCACTGGCTTTTATATGCGCTTCAAGAGGGTACAGGCTTATACTTACCATGCCTGAAACAATGAGTATGGAAAGGCGACAGCTTTTAAAAATCTTCGGAGCCGAGCTTGTGCTTACTGACGGCACAAAGGGGATGAAGGGAGCCATTGAAAAAGCTGAGGAGCTTGTGAATGAGATTCCCGATTCATTTATGCCGCAGCAGTTCCAAAATGCGGCAAATCCTGAAATTCACAGGCGCACAACTGCTGAAGAGATATGGGAAGATACAGATGGTTCTGTTGATGTATTTGTTGCAGGTGTGGGAACAGGGGGAACTGTCACAGGAGTGGGGGAAGCACTTAAGAAAAAGAACCCGGCTGTAAAAATAATTGCGGTTGAACCTGAGGATTCTCCGGTGCTTTCCGGCGGAAGCCCTGGTCCTCATAAAATACAGGGTATTGGTGCGGGATTTGTTCCGGATGTTTTGAATAAAGGAATAATTGATGAAATTATTACAGTTTCCCATGTAGACGCAGGAGAAACAGCAAAGAGGCTTGCCAGGGAAGAGGGGATTCTTGCAGGAATTTCCGGAGGCGCTGCATTTTTTGCTGCACTGAAGGTATGCTCCAGAGAGGAATTCCGGGGTAAAACAGTAGTGGTACTTCTTCCTGATACAGGTGAAAGGTATTTAAGCACATGGCTTTTCCAGGAGCAGTGAAATTGGCCTATATGCTGATTGTGAATGAAACAGCAGGAATGATTATATGAAGCTTTCCACCCGTTCAAGGTATGGTGTAAGATTAATGCTTTCCCTTGCTGTAAGTGACAGCAGAACTCCTGTTCTGCTTAAGGATATTGCAGCTTCTGAAGGGATATCTGAAAAGTACCTCAGTCAGATTATTATTCCTCTTAAAGGGAAGGGCCTGGTTTCCGCGCTCAGGGGGGCGCATGGAGGATATTTATTAAGCAGACCCGCATCTGAAATAAAACTGAGAGAGATTATTGAACCTCTGGAAGGTGACCTGTCTCTGGTGGAATGTGTAGGGAGCCCCCATATCTGCGACAGGTCTGTTGCATGTGTTACAAAGGAAATATGGGATAAAATGAGCCTTTTACTGGCGGATTTTCTTGATTCAATTACACTCGAGGATATGGCCAGGATGTACAGGGGAAAAAGGGAATCCATGACAGACTCAGTTGATTATTCTATTTAAAATGATTATGGTACAGTTATAAAAAAAACATCTTGCAATTTAGATTATACATTTAATCTGGAAACATGCAGGATAAATGATTGTCATATTTTTAAACAGGAATTGACTTAAAACAAGGTAAGTAATGATTAATTTTTTTAAAAATGAAAGTAAATATTTTCAGCTCAATACAGAAATTGAGTCAATAAATATAGGTGTTACAGGGCGTGAAATAAATTATACAGATTATTCCGGTCCTGGCAGGGATGTGCGCTTGTCTGACAAAAATCTTCTTGCTTCAGTAACCGGTCTTGGGCCGGAAAAAATTGTAATGCTTGAACAGGTTCATGGTGATGAAATACTTGTTGTTGACACTTACCCTGAAGATAATTTATCTGCATACGGAGAGGCTGACGGACTTATAACCGGACTGCCCGGACTTGCTCTGGTAATCCGTACTGCTGACTGTGTGCCTGTTTTTATTTATGACGCTGAGCAAAAGGTGCTTGGTGCTGTTCATTCCGGCTGGAAAGGTACGATGCTTGATGTTGCAGGGAAGTGTATAGAGAAAATGAAAAATCAATTCAGCTCTGACCCCGGTGATATGAAGGTTTTTATTCTTCCCTCAATCGGGCCGGAAATGTATGAAGTAAATGAGGATGTGGCGCAGCACTTCCCAAAGAATACCCTTACTGTTAAGGGTAGGCTTTTTGTGGATTTATGGGGGAGCATAGAAAAGTCCTGTGTAAAGGCTGGTGTTCCGGAGGGGAACATTTTTAATACCGGCATATGCAACAGGTCAAATTATAATGAATTTTTTTCCCACAGATACGGCGATGCAGGGAGGAATCTCAATTTCGCCTTTATCTGCGGGTAATAGGATTTCAAGTTATATTTTTAAAGTCCCCCTCTGGGGGATTTAGGGGGCTTCCCTCTGGGGGATTGTGGCCTAAGAGACTTCCCCGAATTAAAAGACAAATTAAACATGTGAGGCGCAATATGTGGGAATATACTGAAAAGGTAAAGGATTTATATACCAACCCTGTGAATGTGGGGAAAATGGAGAACCCTGACGGGGTAGGCCATGTGGGGAGCGTTGTATGCGGAGATGCTCTGACCCTTTATATTAAGGTGAAGGAGTGCTATAGCTTCATCATCCGCCCTTACTGAAATGATTAAGGGTAAAACCCTTGAAGAGGCTGAAAAAATAACCAATCAGGATATAGTGGATTATTTAGGAGGCCTTCCCAATCAGAAAATACACTGTTCAGTTATGGGGTCAGAGGCGCTTATTAATGCTATTGCTGATTATCGCGGTGAAAAGCCCCCTGTTGATGATGATCATGAAGGTGAAATAATATGCCAGTGCATGAATATAACTGATGTTGATATAAGAAAGGCTGTTCACCAGAAGGGGATAACAAACATTGATGACATGATGGAGTTCACAGGCGCTGGTACTGTTTGCGGAACATGTATTCCCAAAATTGAGGATATTATTGAAGAGGAGCGGGGCAGATGCAACATGCATGATGACAGATGCTGTGATGAGCCCATGACAAATCTTCAGAGAATAAAAAAAATTGAGGACGCAATCAACTCAGTTATACGGCCTGGACTTAAAAGGGACGGCGGAGATATAGAGCTTGTTGATGTGCAGGGGGATGAAGTTTATGTGAGACTTCGCGGCGCCTGTTCATCATGTATGTCCGCGTCAATGACCCTGGAGAATTTTGTTCAGAGTGAACTTAGAAAATCGGTTTCCAAAGATATTATTATAAAACACGTGTAGGCGGCTTTATGGAAAAACAGGTTTATCTTGATAATAATGCCACAACTATGGTAGCACCTGAGGTGCTTGATGCAATGCTTCCTTTTTACAGAGATATGTACGGCAATGCTTCCAGCATGCATTATTTCGGCGGCCGAGTGGCAAAGGATATGGAAAAGGCCCGTCACCAGGTTGCTGAACTTCTGGGTGCGGAGAATGATTTTGAAATTACATTTACAGGTACTGCAACTGAAGGGGACAATCTGGCCATAAGAGGGATAACCTCGTATTACCGTGATAAAAAACATGTAATAACTTCAACTGTTGAGCATCCGGCAGTATTGAACCTGTGCAGACAGCTGGAAAAAGAGGGTTACAGGGTTACCTATGTTCCTGTTGACAGCAATGGCGTTGTGGATCTGGATATTCTTAAAAATGCTGTATCTGAGGAAACTGCTATTGTTTCAATAATGCACGCAAATAATGAGACAGGTGTAATAATGCCTGTTAAGGAGATAGGCGCTTTTCTTAAAGAGAAAAAGATTCCCTTCCATATTGACGGAGTTCAGGCGGCAGGTAAAATTCCTGTTGATGTGAAGGAGCTTAACTGTGATTTGTATACAATCTCCGCTCATAAGTTTCACGGCCCAAAGGGGATTGGGGCGCTTTATGTTAAAAAAGGTACCAGGATGAGGCCCATGATTTACGGCGGGCATCAGGAAAAAGGTAGAAGGCCCGGTACTGAAAATGTTCCCGGTATTGTAGGTATGGGTAAGGCAGCTGAAATGGCGCTTCATCATTTGAAGGATATGAACAGGGTATCTGCTCTTCGAGATAGGCTTCAGAGTGAAGTTTTAAAACGTATTCCCACTTCTTCAGTTAATGGCGGAGAGGCGGCAAGAACTCCTAATACGGCAAATATTACATTTGAATTTATTGAGGGTGAATCGATTCTTCTCCATCTTGACCAGAAGGGGGTTTTTGTTTCTACAGGTTCCGCATGCTCAACAGGTTCACTGGAGCCGTCACATGTGCTGCGTGCAATGAATCTTCCCTTTTCTAAAATACATGGTTCAATAAGGTTCAGTTTGAGCAGGTACACAAGTGATGAGGATGTGGACTATCTCCTTTCAGTTTTACCAGGTGTTATTGATAATCTGCTTACAATATCCCCATTCTGGGATAATGAAAAAAAGGTGGGGTGTATACCTCAGGAAAGCTGAAAAAATGGATGCACATACCGCAATTTGCGGTATGTGCTGTTTGACTTCTAAGAGGTTTCCTTCTTTTCCTCTTCACTCAATTTAGCAATTTTATCTTCTATATCCTTGCATGCCTTTTCCACTTCAATTACATTTTTCATTACTTCTTTTATGCCGTCATCTGCATATATATCTTTATTCTCTTTGTAAAGAATATGTGTAATGTTGCCAAGGTCTGCAAGAAAGGCCTGAAGTTTCCTCTGTTCAAAAAAGAGGTCTTTTTTCAGCTGCACATAGGCGACGCCCTGCCTGCTCATTTCTGCAGCATTATTTGCACCTTCTTTCAGGTTGTCTACAGCCATATTTACTCCTTTGTATACAATATCTTTTACTTCATCCCAGTAACTCATGTTTTACCTCCATTAGAATTTTAATATGAATCTCAATGAACCTCCGCTGAAGCATAATGAGCGGTTTAATCAATTGTGCTCTATTATATTTCCAGGATGCCTTATTAATCTGTATAAAATATAATAAATTAAGAAGGAGATATCAAATTTAAAGAATATTATTGTTGATTTGTACTCTAATATAATTATAATTAATAGATGATTAAGAAAAACCATGGTGCCATGCGGGAATATAGCCCTGAATGATCATGTGTTGTTTGAGCAAAAGTTGCTGGGCGACGTGATCGGATGCAGGGATATGCCATTCAAGATATTCGACCTTCTCTTCTCGCATGTAGGCTTGAAGCAAGTAATATAACCCTAAGAGGATTGATGGGTTGGTTGCGTGATATTCCACCTTCTCGATATTTTTCACCATTGGAGTGTGCAATCCTTTTAGATAACTCTGGGAAGCAGGATCGGTAATGCAAAATTTCGCGTATCCATACTTGTCGGTTTCACGAGTGAGAAGTCCTTTATCTAAGACATGGAGAACTTGGCGTGGATCAATCTTTAGGGATTGCTCGATAGGCAAGATCCATTCGTTAAGATCATGGGATTGCATACTGCGGGTGAAGAACGGAATAACATCAAGAATAAGCCCTTGCGGGATCTGTCGGGTTCGAACCAGTGCCTTATCCCAAT
>CAYYKZ010000174.1:0-6042 GCA_964468455.1 uncultured Leptospirales bacterium
AATATGATCCGGGAAAGGGATAATTTGAGCTGAATTTTTTTCAGAATGAAAGAGGGAACAGGTTCGTTGTTAAATTATTTCATGATAATCATCAAGCCTTGAAGTTTTTTACAAGGAGAACCTGATTGCCGGTATTATTCCAGGTAATAGAATCAAAAACGCTGCGCGCCATAACTATCCCCCGGCCATGGGAAAGCATATTTTCATGGCTTTCCTGAAAACGTTCATCAATTTTTTTATAATTGAATCCTTTTCCATTATCAGTGACACGGTATTCTGCTTTTTCGTGTGTTATTCTGTAATCAAGAGCTACCCGTCTTATTGAATAATCAGGGTTTTTCTGCCGGTCTGCAACGAGTATAAAGTATGAATCTGATTCAAGTGCCTGTGATTTTTCTTCAAAGGTAATCTCAAGATTGCCATGCTCTATGGCGTTAATTATCATTTCTCTAAGTGCAATTCTCACAAGTGAAACTTCTTTACTATCCATATACCGGTTAAGGTTTCTTGTCAGACGGTAACTTGCTTCTTCTGCTGATGTGAGCTGGTTTCCGATTGCATAACTGACTTTTTCGCTTATGAAATAGGGCTGCAGTGAATCTTCAGTTATACGCGTAATTTTGCCCAGTATTTCTTCACTGCCTGTTATAGATAATCTTTCGAGTCTTACCTGCAGCTCGCTTGATTCAAGGGTTAATGGAGATCTGTAAAGAATCTTGAATAATACAGGCATCCCCTTCTCTTTCAGCTCATTAATTTTTTCATGAATATATTGCTGCTGCACTGACCTGTCTTCTTCAGATGTATAAAGAAACTGGATAAATTCTTTGCCAATGAGTCTTTCAGGGGAAACACCCAGCATAGATGATGACCTTTTGTTTACTGTTTTAAACACAAGTTTCTCATCCAGGAGAAAAATAACTTCATTAGTCCCTTCTACAAGAATCCTGTATTTTTCTTCACTAAGAGTTATAAGGCGATTTGCATTGTCCAGATCGGAAATTTTTATTTCAAGTTCTTTATTAAGTGATTCAATCTGACGGTGAATATAAAGAAATCGATTAGAAAGAATAAGAGTAGTTCCCGTTATAAGGGCAAAAAATCCGTATTTTACAACAGACAGGCCCATAGAAAGGTAAAGAGCATCATAAATATCAAAAATCATACATGCTGCTACTATGACAATTCCTGTAAGCATATTGCCTGAAACAGTAAAGAGTATCCCCCTGTAAAGGGAATATGCTCTGCTTAAACCTTTTGATATATTTTTCTTTATTTCCTGTACAAACGCTTTCCCCAGAACAAAAAACAGATAGTAAATGGTCGGGATAATTACTGTTGTCTGCCATATGCTCAGCAGGTCAAAGATAAATGGCTGGGGCATGAAAAAAGCCGGCAGAATAAGGGTTAGTGAAAAAAATGAATAGATTGTTGTAAAGGGGTTCTTTTTTTTTCTGATAATTGAATCAAGAAAAAAACCGAATGCCGGTACAAGCATAAAGAGTGATATCAGCTCAATGCGCAGCAGTACTGATGAGTCAGGTATAATCTGGTATGCAGCAGCAGTTCTGGAAAATATATATATAAAGAATAGTATTCCGATAATTCCGAAGTATAGATTATATTTTTCATTTCTGTTAAATAGAAAAAGCATTATATGGTAAAGGCCAAAGGCAAGATAAACAGCTATAAGCATAAGAGTTATTCTTTCAGATGCCAGGGGCACAAGATTCTTATAACTGTCTATTAATACGGGTATTCTGTAGAATCCGGTAAGAGGATTATTAGGATCCCCTGATACCTTTGCAGCGAGTATGTTGGTTCCCCTGTTTATTAATAAATCTTCAGGTATCGGTATTATAAGGCTTTTACTGTTTTTATGACGAGTAATTATATCTCTGTCATTTCTATAATTTTCTGACGCTATTTTTTTATTATTGAGGTATATTTCCCAGTTAATTCCCAGTTCTTTTATAAATAAAGCGGGGTTTATAATTTTTCTATCAGTGTTAAAAGTGAATATGTATGTATAATCGCGTGGTGAATCCTTTACCGGAGATAAAAAAGCTCTATTCTGTTTGTCAGGGAAGGGAATGTTAATCACCCGGATACTGCTGTCCGGCTTAACTGTAATCCATTCAGGCCCGGAGGGGATCTGTTCAATATCCTTTAAGTCGAATCCCTGCTTAACATTTACTTCTCCTGCTGAAAGATCAATAGGGTTCTGAGCTATAAGAGGGGATGACAGGCATAGTATTGCAAGTAGAAGTATTTTTTTCATAAGAAACCCTTTGATAGCCTGTTTGATGTAATAAAAGAAAATTAATAATATTTCTCTGAATAAAGGTTAGCTATTATTTTCAGGGGTGTCAAGTTTTTTATGGAGATAATACCTGTACCAGATTGATACATCAATGTTATTATTGTATTGACTTTTTGTTTCATTTTGTGTTAAATAAATTTTATATTAATTTCGGGATTAAGATATGACAGGCAGAATGTTAGAATTCAGGAGCATCAGAATTTGTGAAGTTGAAAAAATACATCCTCTCAGTGGAGATACAGTTACTGTTCTTGAAATGGATGAGAATTCTATTGAGAAGCATAAACTTCAAATCACTTTGACTGATATAATCAGAAATAGTACATGGCTGATAAACTTTTTTCTGAGTATAATGATTACAGCAGCTTATGCAGGTATTGTATTTACAGCATTTTTAATTTTTGCCAAAAGCAGTAATTCAGGTTCTCTGCCGTTGGAGCATAGGATTATCGTTATTTTATCGTCCGCAGTACTTTTTCTGGGGCTATGGATATTCTTCTCAATCAGGGGGGGGATTGCAAAAATTAAACGAGAATTTGTTGCTGCAGAAAGAGGTGATGGTAACTGGAAAATAATAAATGAAAATAAATTTGAAGATTTTCACAGATTACTTCTTATTTCAAAAAAAAGAAAGACCGATTAAAGCAGTAATCTATTAAACAATTATTTCAAACTATGTAATTTTGTGCAGAAAATGCAGAATTATATATCATAGCTGTATAATCCAGGGCTTGATCCGAGGATTAGTGTTTTAAATTGTTTAAGGTGAGAATGAATTATAACTTTTGAATAATATGTGAGAGGAGGTTTCATGGCTTTTGGAAGAGATGGATCAGAATTGGAGCTCTATATAGCTGATATGCAGAACAGGACTTTAAAAGAAGCTTTAAATTCAATTATTGACGTAAGTAAAGATAAAAAGGTAATAACGATTGCTTCTGACGCACTTAAAAGGACACAACAGATTCAGAAATCCTTTGATGAATAATTGCTATCTGATAAGTTTTATTTCATTATCCCCAATAGTAATAAGTTTTTTTTTGTATAATGTTCCAATGGCTTTCTTGTAAGTGGATTTGCTTACTCCAAATAGAGAACTGATTTCCTCAGGATTACTTTTGTCTGTTACATGAAGAATCCCGTTATTCTGTTTGAGAAAAATAAGGATCTTTTCAGAGATTGAAACTACTTTGGTAAAACCGGGTTTTTCAAGAGAAAGATCAACTTTGTTATCTTCACGAATTTTTTTTACATATCCTTTAATTTTAAGACCGGAAGTAATCTGCTGAAAAACTTCATTTTTATACAGTAAACCAGTATGAGTATTATTTATTACTGCTTTATATGCAGTATCAGTGGAGCCGTAAACCATAAGATTAACTTTGTCCCCTTCAGAGAAACTTAAAGGAATTTTGTTCATGAATTTTTCTATCTTGGTGGAACCGATAATATTCCCCTTTTCTTTATTCTGCAGAATGTATACCACATATGAGAATCCTTCTTCCATTTCATTTTTCTGCTCACTGTAAGGAACAAAAAGATCGTTGGAAATCCCCCAGTCCATGAAAGCACCTGAGGAATTGAAAGATACTACCTTCAGGAGTGCACATTCACCAGGTAAAGCGTAAGGTATTTTTAATGTTGCAACGATATCAGATTCACGGTTTTGATATACGAAAACTTTAATGAAATCACGCGGTTTGAGCTTATCAGTTGCCGGGTCTTCGTTAATAGTCAGTTCGCCAAGTTCTTCGCCATCAAGAAGATATTTATGATTAAATTTTTTTATAACTCTAAGTGAATTTATCTGTCCTGTTTCTGCCATATTCTGCCTTCATTCATTATAATGATATGTCATTACTTATTATGTGGCCCGCTTGGCAATACATTAATTAGTCAGTATATAGCCGAATGAGTTATTATAAACTCCGCCGGATCAGCCCGGAGTTTATAATAACAGTAATTTTATAGGAATATTTATTTCAGCATCTTTATCGATTGTTCTATTAAGGTAAGATTAAAGCCCAGAACAACTCTGTCACCGATAATGAAAACAGGAGTAGGGAAGGCATCGTTTTTCCGGCTGTATTTACTATCATTTTTGTAGTAGGGGAGCCTGTCTTTTTTGTAGTATTTATATTTTTCTCTTCTGAAATAAACAAATTCATCTGTTCCCAGTTTTTTTGAGATAGCGTCGCACATATCTGTAAGTTTTTTAATATTGTTCATTTGTACCTTATTATTCCCATCTACTATTCTATAAGGAATAAATGTCTTGCCTCCATGCTGCCATGAGGATCCGTCTTTTATACCTGAGGGTTTCTTGTAATAAGATTCAGCCTGTTTGCAGGCTGAACAGTTTTCAGCATAAAAATAGTATATCGGGCTGGTTTGTGCGTTTACAGAAGAAATGGTATTGCCTGTAAGTAATATAGTAAAAAGCAGTGTGATAGCTATTGTAATATGTTTCATGAGGCCCCCTTTTTATTTATTATCTCTTATTAATTCTTCACCCTGGCTCCATCCGGCAGGGCACATTCCTCCTCCGCCTTTGCTTACAGCAACTGCTGCATCAAATTTTCTGAGAAGCTCGCCAATATTTCTACCAACCGACTCATCGCTGTAATCAGCTGATACTATCTTTCGATCAGGATTTATTATAAAAGAAGCACGTATGGATGACCCTTTATTGCTCTGATAAACGCCCATTTGCCTGCTAAGGGCTCCTGAACGATCTGAGAGCATCGGGAAAGTTACATCTTTCAGGTATGGACTATCTTTATGCCATGCCTTATGAGTGTGGGGAGAATCTGTACTGATACTGAAAACTTCCGCTCCTCCGGCTTTAAAGTCATTATAGTACTCGGAAAGTTCTTTAAGCTCAGTCGGGCATACGAATGTGAAATCTCCGGGGTAGAAAAAAAGTATAATCCATTTGTTTTTGTATGAATCAAAGTTAATATTCATTATTTTATCTTTATAAAATGCTTCCATTTTCGGAAGAGATATTTGTTTCCCTATAAATGTGTCTCCGTCAATATTTATTCTTTTGCCTTGCTCCTTAAATCCGTTATCAGCTGAACATGCTATTAAAAGCGTAAGAATTAGAAGTGAAAAAGCAGATTTGATTTTCAATGGCTGCCTCCTGATAGTAATTATTATTAATAAAGATATATAAAAGATATGCCGAGACTACAATAAAAGTGAAAACCAGGGCCTGATTAAACAGTAATAACTTATATACATGAAAGAATAATTTCAATTCTTTTATCTATTCCGGTTTTAATAAAGTGGTGCAGTATCTCTCAATAGTGGTTAAAAAATTAACAATTAAAGGGTGAATAATTATCACTATATTTTTTGAGAAAAATCTTATAAAAACTAATAAATATTGTTAAAAAATGCTTGTGCTGTAGTAAAAAATAAATCATACTTTATTAAATATAATATTTTGCCAGTTCAATCTGCTGCTTGTGTCAAAAAATAAGCTTTAATTTTTTTAATGAGGATGGAAAATTATGACTCATGCTGGAAATATAGAGCAGTCAAAACTTTTTTCTGAAATAATGATTCAGAATAATAAAAGGCTGACAAGGGCTTTTCTTAGTATTTTTATAATAGCAAATATTGCTGTTACGCTTATAAAATTTACCGGAAAAGGATCTGATTATCTTACTTATAAAGATATTTTTATTCAGCTTGGTATTAATGGAATAATT
>CAYYKZ010000175.1:0-6039 GCA_964468455.1 uncultured Leptospirales bacterium
GATCAAATGAATCAACTACAATATTAATTAATTCAAAAAGAAATCTGCAAAAATTTATAATCAATAAAACTCCTAATGAAGTCACCATAGAGGATATACTTAAGCTGAAGGAAAAAATCGGCAATAATATTGAAAATGCAGGATTTATTCCAAGACATCTTTCCAGGTTATTCGGCTGGTGGGTTATTTTTTCAGGGTCTATAACACTCTTCGCCGTATGTCCTGTCTGCGGATCTGCCGGATGCGCAGGGGGTTTTGTATTTACCGGAATACTTGCTGCTCTTCTCTCAATCTGGAAAAATTTCTCTTCTGTTTTTTTATTAAAAATCAAGTCGCTTTTTAATAGAACCTCCGGATAATTCTGACAAAAAATATACTTCTTGCTTCTATCTGATTTTTATATTATATTATTTTATTATATAGATACCGGAGTATAAGTTATGGGTGAAGATGAACATGTTGTAAAAGAATTAAAAAAAGTAGACCGCAGACAGGGACAGGATCCTCTTGTAAAGGCACTTACCTTTATTGTGATATTTTCATTCTCTCTGATTTTTCTTATATTCATACTATTGCTAATGCCGAAAACTTCTGACCAGATAATGTTTTTCAGAAAATACAACCTCAATCCTGATATGCCCTGGGAGGAATCCTTTCTCAATTATGCATTTATACTCCTTATAATCCAGCTCTTCATTTCCAGTACAGGCGTTGTTTTAAATATTGTCAGGGGAAAAAGAAGAAACGATAAATTTCACTATTCATTAATGATATTTATTATTATTTCACTTATTGGAATAATAGGGATTATGCTTGCCAGAGGATAATTATAATTTTTCATCCAGATCAATATATACCTTATTCTCCCACCTCGCCATTAGGCTGTAAGCGCACGGCACAACAAAGAGTGTGAGCACTGTTGAAAATATCATCCCTCCAAGAACAGCAACTGCCATGGGAATCCGAGTTTCAGCGCCTGGTCCGAGAGCAAGAGCCGGGGGAATAGATGCGGCAATAGTAGATATAGTTGTCATAAGTATTGGACGGAGCCTTATAGGACAGGCTGTCATAAGAGCTTCATGAACCGGCATTTTTTCATTTTCCCTCATCTGGTTGGTAAACTCTACCAGAAGTATTGAATTTTTTTTCACAAGCCCCATTAACAGGATAAGCCCGATAAAACTGAATATATTAATAGACTGGTTCATTATATAAAGTGCAAACAATGCACCTGAAAAGCTGAAAGGGAGTGATAAAAGAATAATAAAGGGGTGTATAAATGAATTAAACTGGCTCGCAAGAATCATATATGAAGCCACAATTCCTACTACCAGCACAAAAAGAAGAGAGTTGAAGGATTCACTTGTTGTTTTTGCGCTACCTGTTATTTCCGGATAGTAACCGTCAGGGAGTACTTCGCGAGCAATGCGTAATGCCTCTTCAACACCCTCCTGCTGGGAAAACCCGGCAGCAGGATTTGCGTATATGGAGATAGCCCTTTCCCTGTTTACTCTGCTTATTGAAAGCATAGACTGCCCTGACTTAATTTTAACCACCTCTGATAAACTTACAAGCTCTCCCCTGTTATTTCTTACATAGAGTGATTTTATATCCTGAACTTTTCTTCTTTCACCCTCCTTCAGACGTACCCTCATATCAAACCTGTGCCCCCCTTCGGTGAACTTACCCACCCTTGTTCCGCCGATAAGTGCACTTACAGTGTTGCCTATTGAGGCCATACTTACTCCTCTCATTTCAGCAGCAACCCTATCCGGTATTATTTCCACCTCCGGCTGCCCCATATCATAATTAGAATCCACATCAACAAGCATCCCGCTGGACTCCATGAGTTCCTGAATTTTAATACTTGCATCCCCAAGAACTTCCCAGTCCTTACCCTTAATATTAAATTCCACGGGGAAACCTCTGGAAGATGCAAAACCTCTCAGCGAGAAAGTACGTATAGATACCTTCATCTCTTTCGGGAATTCCCTGCTGTCTTTCCTGATTATTTCAATAAGCTCTTCCTGAGTCAGAGACCTCCCCTTTTGAGGATTTACCGGTCTCTCATCCGGTTTATGCATGGATAAGATTATTGTACTCTGGTTTGAAGTTCCTGAACCGAAGCCGCCCACAATTGTATAATAATGAGAGAGTTCTTCCCTTGTTGCCAGGTAATCCTCAACCTTTTTCGTCATTAAATCATTGTATTCCATGGAAGTACCTGCAGGAAGCCTTATATTAAGGGCAAAGGTTCCCTGATCCTGTTCTGGAACAAACTCCTTTTTCAGGGGAATCAGCACAAAAAGGGAAAGAGCGAAGATAAGAGTAGAAATAACCAGCACCTTCACCCTGTTGTTGAGTGCATAGCCCAGAAGCAGTCTGTATAATGATGACAGGGACGAGAAACTCCGGTTTACAATGCGGTTCAGTGATCTGGAATTATCTGTTAAAGTAAGGAATCTGGAAGATCTCATTGGAGTCAGAGTAAGAGCTTCAAGTAGTGAAAGAAAAACAGCAACAGTTATTGTAATACCAAACTGAAGAAAATATTTCCCTATTATACCTGACATAAATGCAACCGGAAGAAAAATTGCAACAACAGCCATTGTTGCTGCAACAGCTGCAAAAGTTATCTGTCTTGCTCCAAGCCTTGAGGCAATTATGCGGTCCTTCCCCTGGCTCATAAACCTGCTGATGTTTTCCATAACCATTATTGTGTCATCAACAACAATACCTATTGCAAGGGTAAGAGCCAGAAGTGTAAATGTATTGAGGGTAAATCCGAAAAAATATAAAAATATAAATGTCCCCATAAGGGACATGGGTATTGCCATAAGAATATTTACTGTTGAGGCCCAGGTACCCAGAAAAACAAAGCACACAAGGCCTGTTAAAAGGGCTGATAATACAATGGTAAAAATAAGTTCATCAATAGATTCTTCAATATAACTTGTCCAGTTATGCGAAACCTGTATATCATATCCGGCGGGAAGAATTTTACGGATTTCATCCGCCCGGTTTATCCCTTCCCCGGCCACCTGCACAGCATTTGCACCCCTCTGCTTAAACAGGGCTATCCCTATACTCTGCTTACCATTGAACCTGGAAAACCTTTTGGAGTCTGCAAGTCCATCCTCTATTTCGCATACATCTTTAAGCAGTATTCTGCTGTAAACCGGACTTCCGCCCCTCTGGGTTATGGGAATATTTTTTATTGAATCAATAGAATAGGCCTCCCCAAGAGCCCTTAATACCAGCTCCTGCTTACCGGTTTCGAGGTTGCCTCCGGGAACTTCTATGTGCTCCCTCCCCACAGCATTTATTATATCATCAACAGTGAACTCATATCTGCGCAGCTTTTCCCTGTCCACCCATATGCGTATATTCCTGTCAATATAGCCGAAAAGACGTACCTCCCCCACGCCTGGTATTGTCTGAAATCTGTCACGCAGATTATAGCGCACATAGGACATCTGATCTTTTAATGATGACTCTGAAGTAACTGCAAAAATAATTATAGGCTGATCTTCAGGATTCCTCTTTGATATAATAGGGAAGTCCACACCGGCAGGCAGAAGTCTCTGGGCCCTTGAAAGCTTGGACTGTATCTCCTGCAGGGCAACATCAACATTCCTGTTAATGTCAAGTTCAACAGTAACTCTTGCTGACCCCATTCTCGCAACAGATGAAACTTCAGTAACACCCTCAACACTTACAACAGCATCTTCAATAATATCAACAATGTCTGTTTCAACAATTTCCGGTGACGCCCCTTCATACTCCACACTAATACTGACCATAGGAAGATCCACATCCGGCATCTGAGATACGCCCATACGGTTATAGGATATTGTCCCGAAAAAAATAAGCCCGAACATGAGCATCCATGCAAAAACAGGATTCTTAATTGATATATCAGAGAGGGTCATATTTTTCCTCAAAAATTGTATTATTCACAAAACTATTTAAAATGGCAGACCTCATAGAAAGTTCACCTGTATTAAAGAAATTGCTGTTATTTACGGCTTACTCTGTCCGGATAAAAGATCCCGGGTCAGGGATAGCCATGGATGAAGCATATATCCTTATTCAGCAGAGGATGTGCCTTTTAAGACCTGAAATTTTGCCCCTTCAAATTCGCCGGTTGCTACTCCAAGGCGCAGCCTGTTTACAGTATGCTGAAGCCTTTTTCTCTGGTATTCATCTCTTCCGTTCTGAAGTTCCCTTAATGAATTAAAAACATCAATAATTCCAGTAAGATTAAGCCTGTATTCTCTCATTACAGCGCTATAGCTCCGTTCAGCCATTGTTAATGAATCCCTGTAGGCTTTTACCTGCAATGCTGAACTTTTCCAGCTTTCCCATGCATCTGTTATATCCTTTACAGCTTCACCCTTAACTGCTTTCAGTTTAAGTTCAGCCTGCCGGAGTCTGGACTCACTCTCCCTTACCTTTGCCCTGGTAATCCCTCCATTGAAAATAGGGAGTTCAACACCAAGAGATGCCGTGTAATCCCTGGCGTTTTCATTTTTATTATAAAGATTATATGAACCTTCAAGATATGCAGCAGGCAGATGCCCCCCCTTGGCTTGAAGAAGATCCTGCTTAGCCATCTCCACCTCATAACCTGCAGCAATAATATCCGGTCTCCGGTTTAAACTGCCAAGCATCTCATCAAGATCCCTGCCCGGATCTGCAAGGAGAATACTGTCCTCAAAAACTGCATCTGCTTTTATACCTGCTAAATTTGAAAGAGATAGCCGTAACCTGTTAAGATCATTCTTTAATGACAGAATTTCCGCATCTATTTTCTGTATCTGGGAATCTGTCAGAAGAACCTCGCTCCTTTTTGTCCGCCCCAGTCTGGCCCTGCGCTTCAGTTCAGCAGAGATACCCCTGTAAAGCTTAAGCATCTCCTGGCGATTAGCAATACTCTGTTCAAGCTGGAGTACTGCATAAAAATCCGAGGCTGCATTTAAAAGAAGGAGGCCTGAACTATATATAAGGAATGACTTCCTCATTTTTTTTTCATAACCTGCGGATTTTAACCCGGCATATTCTGTTAGCCCTGTAAAAATATTCTGCCTGGCATATAAACTGATACCGGTCATTTGAGAGCCTGCACCATCATCAGGGAACATTTTTGAACCCCTTACTGAAACCCTGGGCAGAAAAGCGCCAATAGCCTGGTCTCTTCTGGAATCCGCCTGAAGGGAATTCTCATATTCAATGGCTATATTTTCATTTTTATTAAGAGCAAGAACATACAGATCATACAATGAAACCTTTTCAGATAATAACGAACTGCGCAGATCCTCTTCGCCAATACCGTGCATCTCAAGTATTTCACTACTCCCATTCCTGGTGCGGGAATATACCGATGAAGACAATATATTAAAAATCAGAATAAAAATTAAATATTTCCGCATCTTAAGAAGCCCCGTTAAAGCTTTTATTTTTTTCAGAATTCAGGCCTTTAATTTAAGACCCGCTTTTCTCTATATAGTTCCATTTTTTGCAATTGCTTAATAAATTTCATTTAAAAAGCCCCTTTTTCAGGGGCTGTTTAAATCAGTATCTCTTATTTCTCTATCATTGAGCGGCCCAGCTTAACCGCTTCATCTATCGCTTTATTCAGGTTTTCCGGGGATTTACCACCTGCCTGAGCCATATCCTTACGGCCTCCCCCGCCGCCTCCTACAATACCGGCTGTTTCCTTAACAAGTTTACCACAATCAACGCCCGATTCTACCGCCTTATTTGTAGCAGCATAAAGTATCATTGCTTTCCCGTCAATATCTGATCCTAAACATACAAGAGAGTTCTGAACACGTTCCCTCACTGAATCAGAAACCTCCCTGAGACTGTTTGCATCAAGCCCTGTAAAAATACGGGAAATAATTTTAACACCATTATAATCTTCACCTGAAGAAATTATTGAATCAATGTCAGATGAGAGTGATGACTTCTTAAGCTTTTCAGTCTCCTTCTCAAGGGCGCTTCGTTAATCCTTGCCTAGTCGGCGATATTATCTCT
>CAYYKZ010000176.1:0-6029 GCA_964468455.1 uncultured Leptospirales bacterium
CCCGGAGAGCATTGCCAAAGCAAAACAGGAGGCAACAGCCCGCATTCGATCAGCAAAAGAGTATTTTAATGAATGGATAAAGAAGAAACATTCGGACGGTTTTCTGGCTGACCGGAAAAATTACTGGTTCAGGACAAGGGACTGGGCAGACAGGATAGAATAATTTGAGAAGAAAAATAAGATTCACATGGCTTGATGTTCTGCTGCTTCTTCTGCTTGCAGGGGGAGCAGCATGGATGATTTACAGGGTCTCAGTGGAAATGCATTATAGCTGGAACTGGCCGGCTGTATTCAGCTATATATTACACTATGACCCGGTTTCAGGAAGTTATATGCAGGGGCTTCTTCTGCGGGGACTGATTATTACCATTAAGATCAGTATATGGTCTTCGCTGCTGGCTTCCCTGCTTGGTTTTGTTATGGGAATGATGAAAACCTCGAATATTTATTTCGTTAAAATGCCGGCAGTGTCCTATGTGAGTATTGTCAGGAATATTCCTTCTCTTGTTTTTATTTTTATTTTTTATTTTTTTTTCAGCAGCCAGATTATTACATTTTTTAATCTTGATTATCACATATCCGGTGTTTCCGGTAATACGGAATACTTAATCCGTTTCTTTTTTTCCCCTCCTGAGCAGTTCACTGTTTTTTTGTCTGCGATTTTAACCCTTGGAATTTATGAAGGCGCTTATATGACCGAGATTGTTCGCGGAGGAATTGAATCAATTGAAAAGGGGCAGTGGGAGGCTTCCGATGCTCTTGGCCTTTCAAAACTTCAGAGGATGAGGTATATTATTCTGCCCCAGACATTTAAACGAATACTTCCCCCTATGGCAGGGCAGATTATATCAGTTATTAAAGATTCAGCGATTGTTTCAATTATTTCTGTCCAGGATCTTACCTTTATGGGTATGGAGCTAATGGCTTCAACTTACCGTATTTTTGAAATATGGATTACCATTACAGCAATGTATTTTGTTCTGACCTTTGCCTGCTCCTATGCAGTTGGCAAGCTTGAGTTGTATATGGAAAAACGGGGATATGTGTAAATCGGGGATTGGAACAAGGGGTTGCAGCCCCCTGTCCCGGATGGCCCCGGGTGAGGCTTAAAACCTCACTCAGGCAGTGTATCGCTGCACTCAGCCGTAAAAAGTGACCCATCCATTTCTATGCCAAGCCAGTTCAGTATTCTTGCAAAAAGACATTTTATATCTTCTGCTATATGGTAAAAGCTGGGTATAAGAATAAGAGTAATTATTGTGGCAAAAATAAGGCCATATCCGAAAGTGAGAGCCAGCGGAGCAACCATGTGATCCTTCCCCCCGAAACCGTAAATTGATGGAATAAGCCCCAGTACTGTTGTACCTGTAGTTAATAGAATCGGCCTTAGCCTTATAACACCGCCATATGTCAGAGCTTCTTTAAGAGGGAGTCCTGTTGAGCGAAGATTGTTAATAAATTCAACAAGCACCAGGGTGTTGCTTACAATAACCCCTGCAAGGCTGAAAAACCCCATATAGCTCATGAAGTGAAACATCTCTCCATGTAAAAATACAGCAAGTATTACACCAATGAGAGAGTAGGGTATGGCTATCATAACAACAAGAGGGATAAAGATTGATTTGAAATATGCAGTAAGAATCATGAATATTATAAAGAGGGCCACTAAAAAATACTGTCCCATCTCCACAAGTCTTTCCCCTGTTTCTTCATGCTCTCCGCCATATGATATGTAATATCCGGGGAACTCTTTCTCTATATTGCTGAATTTTTCCATCATCATGCCGTTCACAATGACAGAGGTGGTCTTTGTTGTATCAACATCAGCCTGAACCTGCACCAGTCTTTTGTAATCCAGCCTGTTTATCTGGGAAATACCGGTCTGCTTATCTACAGAGGTTATCATTGTAAGAGGAATAAGGCCGCCAGCGTTGTTTTCAACCATTACACTTTCAAGGCTGGAACGTTTTTTGCGCGCCCATTCAGGGAAGCGTACCCTTACTCCTATGTCGTCATCACCTATTTTTACATTTGTGGCAATGGTTCCCTCGTATGAAGCGTTCAGTGTTGTGGCAACATCATAAGTGGAAACTCTTGTTCTTTTTGCTACTGCTTCGTTTATTCTGTACCTGTATTCCTCTTTCCCCGGTTCATAGTCTGTAGTAATATCCCGAACCCCGTCAATTGATGAGAGAAAATCTGTATATAGAGAGGCGATTTCATTAATCTTATTAAAGTCTTCTCCCCTTATTTCTATATTTACAGGCTTGCCTACTGGCGGGCCTTTTTCCTCCAGGTTGAATTCAATTGTCATCCTGTCAGATATGATCCCGTCCCGTTGAGCATCCAGAATTTTATTCCGCGTTTCATTGAAAATATCAACAGCTTCCCTGCCGCGACCTTTTGCAGCAGTAAGATTAACAATAAAAGTAGACTTGTGAGTTGCTTTTCCCGGTTTAGGGTCAAGCATGTCCGAGCTTTTTTCACCAATGGCGGACTGGAGGGCGTCGAGTTCGGAGTCATCTATTTCCAGAAGAATTTTTTCAATTTTAAGAGCTTCTCTCAGGTTTGCCTTGAGATTAGTTCCCTGGGGCATTTCAGTGTATACTGCAAATGTTTCCTCCCCGCCTTTTGGAGAGAAGGTGAAACCGATTTGTTTCTGAAGAGCCATGGAGCCGATAAGAGCTACAGTCATTATAATGAGAGCCGGGTATCTCCATTTCAGCATAAAGTTGAGAAGAGAAAAATATTTCTTCTGCACTCTGCCGAATTTTCCTCTTTCAAAAAAGCTTTCAGGGTCATGGTCTGAAGATACAGTGTGTATGTTCTTTTTGCTTGGCCTGGCGAATGTATTCATAAAAGATGGTACTATAAACATGGCGCCCAGCCATGAAGCGAAAAGGCATAAAAGCAGTGTTGCCGGAAGATCTTTGATGAATTTACCCATGATTCCGCCAAGCATAAGAAGCGGAGCAAATGCTGTAAATATACATAACAGAGTTGTGGTGATTGGCCAGACTATTTCCTCTGTTCCTCTGGATATTGCTTCCAGCCTGCCCATTCCCATGTTCATGTAGCGGAATCCGTTTTCCGAAACAACTATACTGAAGTCAACAATCATTCCAAGAACCATTACCATGCCGAAAAGGCTTATTACATTAATGGTGATTCCCAGGGTATTCATCATGAAAAAAGCGAACATGAAAGCTACCGGTATGCTTAATGTCACTATTAAAGACATTCGAAATCCCAGCAGAAGAAAAAGAACAGCTGCAAGAAGAATAAATCCTGTAATGGCATTTGTTGTAACTGTATCAAGGCTGTTCCGGGTATACCTGCTTGTTTCATTAAAGCTTGAAATCGCAACCTTGTCAGTTGTTGTAAACTGAAAATTTTTCAGCTTTTCTTTTACAAGGTCTGTAAGTATAAGTTCATCATAGGCCCGCATTTTCCATACGGTCATTGTAATAGCAGGGATACCGTTAAACCTGTAAACTACATCTGCCTCTTCTGTTGTTTCTGTTACAGTGGCAATGTCTTTAAGACGGGTCACATATCCTGAATCATTGGACATTATTACTGTATTTTTTATCTCTTCTATATTTTTAAATTGTCCCTTTGTCCTGAGAACATATTCCCTGTCTCCCAGCCTGAGCGGGCCGCCTGGCAGATCCAGGTTTCTTTTTTTCAGGTCATTGATTACTGTATTAAGTCCAATCCTGTATCTGGTAAGGGCTGAAGGATTAACTTCCACAAGAAACTCCTTGTCAAAGAAGCCATTCATTTCAACTTCAGCAACTCCATTTATATCAAGAAGCATGTCCTCAAGTTCATCAGCTGCCTTTCTAAGTTCAAGATAGGATACATTCTCATTGATGCCGTATACTGCAACATCTATGATTGGGCTGTTCTCAATTTTTATTTCCTCAACAAGGGGTTTGTCCGCATTATCCGGAAGGTTGTCAACCAGATCAACAGAGTCCTTAATGTCCTGAACCACCTGCGCTTTGTCATCCGCTTTATCGTGTATGTAAACAACTACTACAGATACATTTTCAACATTATAGGATCTTACCTTGTCAATATTGTCGACTTCCCGTACCTTCTTTTCTATAGGGACAGTTATAAACTGTTCAATTTCTTCAGGTGATCCTCCCGGATAAGTTGTTGTAATTGATACCATGTCAAAGTTGACATTGGGGAATGCTTCCCTGTTAAGATTTTTCAGCGCCATGTCTCCAAGCATAATAACCAGTAAGACTATCATAAAAACAAGGAGACGCTCTTTGGCGAGATAGTTGATTAATTTTTTCATTTTCCCTCTGTAAAAATTTTCAGTTTTTAGGGATGTAGGATTCTACATCAATCTCATAGGTTTCAAAGAGCTCATTCTTGGCAACTTCGAAGTCAAGCAGGGAAGCATTATAATAAACAAGCATGGAAAGTTCCTGCTCTCTGCTGCTTATAAGGGAATCAAGGGCATCCCGTGCTGCTGCTGCTGTAAAACGTCCTCTTCTGAGGCTGACCAGCATGCTGCGGTAGTATGTTTCGGCTTCCACTCGCGCCTCTTTTGCTTTCTGGTAAAGATTATAATTTGTTCTTATTTTTTCAATTTTACTGGCCACATCATCTTTTACCAGGCGTTTGTATTTATCCACTTCATGTTTTGACTGTTCCAGGGACCACCTGGCGTTTCTTGAGCTTATTTTCTGATCCCTGTTGTCAAGAGGGTATGTCATTTTTATTCTTGCTTCAATTGAAGGGTTTTCTCCGGATGCGGCATTGCTGTATGATTCACCCATTTCGGTATTATAGTCCATTGATGATACGGTTATTTCACCTGTAAGTGAAGGGAGGGCATTGTTTTCTGCAATATCAAGCTCCAGTCTGGCGTTCTCCATTGCTCTCAGAGCATTTTTGTAATCTACTCTTTTTTCATAGGCTGTTTTGAGGGCTTCCTCTTCATTAATTTCCGGAAGAACAGCTGATAGTATGGCCTTTTCCTGCATTGTTATGCTTTCATCAAGATTCACAAGTCTCATAAAGTTCCGCAAGGAGTCACGGTACTCCTGTTCAGCATTGGCAACCATTGCTTCAGATGATGCTACAAGTGAATTCCACAGGTTAAGCTCGAATCTCTCGGCAAGCCCAAGGCGTACATTACCTGAAATAATGTTTCTTACCCTTCTGGTTTCCTGAAGCATAAGGCGGGCATTATCCATCTGATTTTTATTTACTATGACATCCCAGTAGTCTACAATAACTCCAACAACAACCAGTGAGAGGTTGTAGATAATGGCATCTCTCTGCATGAGGGCGGCATTTTCAAGAAGCTGCTGCTCTTTTCTGTCTGTGTATCCGAATCCGTTTTTTAGAAGTTCCTGCTGGACTGTGGCAAATATAACAGGGTTATAGGTTTTTTCCGGCATAATATTAGAATAAGGGTCCCCCCATTTTGTATTGTTATATGTTTTCTGCATACCCGCTGAAACAGTGGTTCCGCTTGAAAACATCTTGGCAATTGAAGCGGAAACATCAACAGATCTTTTACTTTCTCCGGTTGTAGAATATGTCATCTCCGGATATTTGTATGTGCCGATCCCTGCCTCTGCATTGAAATAGGGGGAATACTTTGTTTTATATCTTTCTGAATCTGAATCGGTCATGGCCACATCATACTTCCCCATAAGAATGTCCTGGTTCTGGTCAATTGCAATCTTAATGGCCTGGGCAAGGGTTACTTTGTGCCCTCCAATAACTATAGCAGCCTCATCTGCCAGCTCAACCTCAATAGGCTTTATTGAGTTGTCTTTTTTTTCTGAAGTAACCTGACCAAATATAATGGTGCTCGCCAATAAAAAGGTTATTAGTGAGGATATCTGGATATTTTTTTTCACCTGAATTATCTCCGTTAATTATTTCTCTTTTTTTCGTTTTATTCGCTTTTATCTTCTTTTCAGAATCCTATTCTCTTTTTATTATTATACTGTTAAGCATCAGGTTTATTATGCTCTCTTTTCTCTCTTCAA
>CAYYKZ010000177.1:0-6017 GCA_964468455.1 uncultured Leptospirales bacterium
AGGCATGCTGTTTTTACAAGTTCGGCTATACCGTTTACATATTCATAATCAGGCAGGGTTGAAAGCATTTCATGGTCGCATATTACAAATTCGGGCTGGTTAAAAACACCCAGCATATTTTTAAGGCCCTGAAGATTTACTCCGTTTTTCCCTCCCACACTGGCATCAACCTGCGACAGTAGTGAAGTGGAAACAAAACCGAATTTTAATCCCCGCATAAAAACTGAAGCTGTAAAGCCCGCTATGTCGCTTACAATCCCTCCGCCAATGCCGAGGATAAATGTGTTTCTGTCCGCTCCATGGTTTACAAGCTCAAGAGAAATCTTTTCAACTGTGGAAAATGTTTTTACAGCTTCACCTGTACCTATAACTATTTTTCTGTATGGGGCAAATTCCCGGGAATAATGAGCATCCAGATTTGTGTCTGTTATAATTATGCTCTTTTCAGGATCTGCATATTTAACAATATTTCCGATGCTCTCACCTGTGTAAACAGAGGAAATTCTGTTTCCCAGGTTTATATCAACCCTTTTCAACCTGCGCCTCCGCATTCTGTTCAAAAATATTTTCATCCATGAATTTTTTAAGCTTCAGTACTTTACCCATAACATGATTAAACTGTTCCGGAGTAAGCTGCTGGTCAGCATCACTCTTTGCCTCTGCCGGGTTAATATGCACTTCCAGTAATAGGCCGTCTGCTCCAGCTGCTACTGCTGCAAGGCTCATGTTTTCAACAAGGCTCAGCTTGCCTGTGCCGTGTGAAGGGTCAACCACAACAGGTAGATGGGTAAGCTCCTTTATAGCCGGAACTATGCTTAAATCCAGGGTATTTCTTGTGTATGTTTCAAAGGTTCTTATTCCTCTTTCACATAATATAACATTTGGATTCCCTTCTGCAAGTATATATTCTGCACAGTTTAGCCATTCTCTCAGTGTGGAGTACATCCCTCTTTTTAAAAGTACAGGTTTGTCTGCCTTTCCAACTTCTTTAAGGAGAGAGAAATTCTGCATGTTACGTGCCCCTATCTGGAGAACGTCCGCATATTCGCAGACCCATGTAACATCCCTGGGGTCTATTACTTCAGTTACTATAGGGAGTCCTGTCATCTGTTTTGCCTTTTCCAGTATTTTAAGCCCCTTAAGGCCCAGGCCCTGGAAGTCGTAGGGTGAGGTTCTTGGTTTAAATGCTCCGCCGCGAATCATGTTGCCGCCGCCAGCCTTTACTGCTTCTGCTGTTTTCACGGTCTGCTCTTCGCTTTCAACGCTGCATGGGCCTGCAATAACAACAAAATCATCTCCAAGAACAGTTTCTCCTATTTTTACTTTTGTTCTTTTGCCCGGATCTTCAAGACTTACTAGTTTAAGATTTTTCATTTCCTTTCTCCATTTTGATTGGTCACTGGTAATAAAAAAAGCCCTTTGAGTTTTATCAAAGGGCTTTTTAAGGTATATTATTTCTATGATAAAACTATATTCACATTGCAGTGCCGTTGTAGTAAAAATAAAAATAAAAAAAGCCAAAGCCGAAAGACTTCAGTTCTGCTGAAATTTTTGTGTTAAAAAGCTGTGCTGCGGAAGCTTTCATTGGTATAATTAATTTCCTTTTATTTTTGATTTTTACTGATACTGACTAAGTGGTCAGGGTGAAGTATTTGTCAAGATTTTTTTGATTCAGAAGCTTTATTTTTTAATATTATGAATCGAGTTTAAACCTGACAGGCAAATGTATAAGGCATGGAATAGGATTTCTTTCAGTATCCTTTGCAGGCCTGAATCTGATATTTTTTGACCAGGATATTACTGCCTTGTCGAATTCAATCCCAAGGGAACTGACAATCCGGCTGTAAACAACAGAGCCCCTGTCATCTATTGCCAGTTCAATTACCACAACACCTTCAATTTTTCTGCATCTCATGGATTCCGGATATGGGGGGAGCGCGTGAAAGCGCGGAACCGGAGGAACAGGAAAATCTGAAGCAAATTGTGAAAGGTCAGGTTTCTCCTCTGTTGTATCTGATATATCTTCTGAGGGGTTGTCATTCATGGAAATTTCCGGTTCTGTTATTTTTACCGGTTCGGGAATATTTATATCAATAACAGTAAAGTCTTCCGCGCTCACCCTGTTGAAGCCGGAGAGGTCTTCTGTCCATGACGATGTTATAATAATGACAAGCATTGCAATGAAGCTCAGGGATGACCAGGCAACAACAGGACGAAGTTTAAGAAATCTTGAAGCTGCGGAAATTTTCTTCTTCATTTTTAACTCCCTCCTTTTTTTCTGCTCACCAGGGTTATGTTGTAAAGTTCAGCACTTTTCAGGGCTTCCATTACACTGTTTATCCTGCTGAAATGAACTTTTTTGTCCGCTATAATAAGGGCTTTAACTTCAGGATTAATCGCGAGGCTGTATTCGGCAAAGCCGGGGAGGTTGTCCAGGGTGTCGCTTTTGTTGTCAAAAAAAAGCTCACCATTTTCTGTAACCCAGATGCTGAGAATTCCCCCGGAATGGGATTCTATTATGTCAGACTCAGGGAGCTGTAGAGGTATCTCTTTTTCCATGTCAACAATAGCTGAGAGCATAAAAAATATTAAAAGCAGAAATGCAATATCCGCCATTGTGGAAAAGGGTACTCCTGAATTTCTTCTTTTTTTTCTGTTTATTTTCATTATTAGCTATACCGGCTATATCATTTTGATCGAGAGCTTGTGAGCGCCTGATGATTTTACTGTGTCAATTACTTCAATAACGCTTGAATATTCCGCTTCAGATTCGGCCTGAATAATCACCGCCCCTTCTTTAACAGTTGTGATAAAGTTTTTGAGTTTTTCCTCAAGCATAGGTATGTCCGCTGTGTTGTTGTCGATTTCAATTGAGGAATCCGATTTAAGTTTTATGAAAAACAGATCTGATGATTTCATGGTTATGCTTTTGCTGCTGTCAGGAAGAACAAGGTTTATTCCTTCACGAAACATAAAGGCTGATGATATCATGAAAAATATGATAAGGAGAAAAGCAATATCTGACATGGATGACCAGGAGCTGTTTTCGCTGTCACGCCTGCTTTTTCGGATCTTCATCTGTCTCCTCAATAAGTTTTTCTATTAGATGTCCTGAAAGCCTTTCAGTGTCTGAAACAAAAATATCAACCCTGTGACAGAAGAAGTTGTATGCCAATAGAGTGGGTATGGCAACAACAAGGCCTGCCGCGGTTGTAAGGAGCGCCTCCTCTATTCCGCCTGCCACGATTTTCGCGTTAACCTGGTCAGCTGCAGCAATGTCAGCAAAGGCTGATATCATTCCTGAAACTGTTCCCAGAAAGCCCAGCATTGGTGTAAGATTGCCAAGTGCTGATATTACGCTTAAGCCCCTTTCCATTGTGGCAACCTTTGCAGAGCCTGCAACAGAGAGTGATTTCTCAATCCTTTCTATCCCGGATTTTTTATGTTTAAGTCCATTGAGTAAAACAGATGCTGTCAGATTGTCTGCTGCTGCGCAGAAGGTCTCTATTGAGGATACAGTTTCTTTTTGAATAGTCTGTTCCAGGTCATCAATCGCTTCCCTGCCGGGGATTTTCATTTTTCTGAAGGCCATTCCTCTTTCAATTATAAATCCTGCGGAAATAGCAGCAAAGAGGAGAATAGGCCACATAAAAGGGCCCCCTTTTTTAAACAGGGAGTAAAGGCTTTGCCTGGATTTGGCGGGTTCACTTCTTTCCTGAATTCCCGTTGTCTGCTCCAGGGAATTTTCTGTAATGACATTTTTATCTTTTATTTTCTCTGTGGATTGGGCACTCAGGTTTATTGTAATGAGAGAAAGAGTGATGATTAAAAATATGGTTAGTTTTTTTGTTTTCATTCGGTTTCCTGTTAAAGGGATAATTTTTATTTGTCTCAGAATTTCACCAGACAAAGTAAATAGTCAAGAATATTTGTAGTTTTTTGTAGTAATTTTCGGGCAAGGTTAATGTGAGGTTTTCTGGTGGCAGGTTCTTTTTCTTATCATCAGGTATACCTGGATTGACTTTTTCCTGATTTAAAAAAAGATTTCACTGAAGATCAAATATTGCCGGGGTGGTTCCGATTTTATCTGATGATTATCTCAGGTGGAAGAGTAAATTATATTACCTGAATCTGTGAAATCGTATTCACCCAGGGGGCTTACCCTTGTTTTGAAATCATCTGAAGTGAGCGCCTTGATAAAAGCCTGTACGCTTTTGTCGAAAAAGGTGGAGTGGAGGAGAACCATATCAAAGCTCTCCCGTTTTATGGTTTCAAAGTGCAGCCCGAATAGTTTTGCAGCTGCCATTGTGGCTATACCTGTATCCGCCTCCCCTGAAAGGAGTGCCAGGCACACTTCAAAGTGGGTGGATGCCTCATTACCGTATCCTGCAATATCATCTGCCCTAATTCCTTCTTTTTCAAGATGGTAGTCCAGCAGTACCCTTGTGCCGGAGCCCTTTTGTCTGTTTATGAATTTAAGTTTTCTGTCTTTTATTTCTTTGAAGCCTTTTACTTTTTCCTTAAGGCCGGGGCTGCTTATAAAACCTATTTCCCGGTAAAAAAGATGAATTACTGCTATTTTTTTGTCATCCATGCTGGATTTTATAAAGGGGATATTGTATTCGCCTGTTCCAGGGTCAAGGAGGTGGCAGAAGGCAATGTCTGTGATTCCTTTTGCCAGGAGATCTATTCCTTCCGTGCTGCCGATACTGCTGCTGAAAATATTTACTCCCGGATTTATTCTCTGCATGTCATTGAGTAGTATGTCCAGTATGGGGTCATTGCTCCCTGCTGCAAGTATGTAGTCGCGTTTCCCGGATCTGGACAATCCGCTTTCCGCAGGCATATCAACGCTGTTTCGCGCATCAAGCTCGAGCCACTGGTCAACAAGATGTCTTGGGAAAATCCATTTCCCTGTAAGGCGTGTGCAGGGTATTCTGTTTTCTTTTATTAGGGCATAAACCTGTTTTTCATGTATTCCAAGATAGTCGGCCACTTCCTTTGTGGTCATGTATTCGTTTTTCATTTTATCCCCGCGGGTTATTTCTTCTATTTAGTGATTTTATGATAATTAGTTAATTATAGCTATTCTTTTATTCATCAAGTATTTTTTCCGAAAATATCTGTTTAGTTTTAACAGATTCCTTTCTAATTTAACATATTTACTAAATATTACTAAATCAAACAATATGTTACTTTTTCTGTTATATTTTTCTTGACTCATCCTTTCTGCGATCATAATGAAAAATATTAAATGCAGGGAGAGAAAAATGGAAATAGTGTTAAAACCTTTGGGTGTTATACATTCCCCCTTTAAAACAGTGGAGAATATGCCCATACAGCCCATGGCAGGAAGTCAATATGAAGCGCAGATTGAGATTTTTCCGGAGTACCGGGATGGGCTTGCTGATCTGGAGGGATTTTCCCACCTGTATATTATTTTTCACCTTAATAAAGTTGAGAAATATAAGCTTAAGGTTATTCCCTTTCTTGATACTGTTGAGAGGGGGGTTTTTGCCACCAGATCACCGGCAAGGCCTAATCCTGTAGGGCTTTCCCTTGTTGAGCTTATATCTGTGCATGGGAATATTCTCAATATACGGGGAGTTGATATGCTGGATGGATCGCCTGTTCTTGATATAAAGCCCTATGTTCCCGATTTTGACAGGCATGAAAATGTACGAAAGGGCTGGTTTGAAGGGAAATCTGATACTGCTGAAAACAGGATGTCCGATGACAGGTTCAAGTAGGCCTTGTGCCTTTAAATATGGTTGTACTAACAGTCTTTAGTCTGGCTATTATTCTTTGTTCAAAATAAATAATTTAAAATGGGGTGAGGCATGAAATTTTTTTCGCTTTTTGCTAAATATAAAATAACCGGTAAAAGAATTATTCTTGTGACTGTAATTCCTTTAATTGTTTTTTCAGCTTATGTTATCAGGGCAAATGAAATTCAGGAGAATCCGGTTATGAGTGTTTCCGGGATTGTAAAATTCCCGTTTCATTTTACCTTTAAC
>CAYYKZ010000178.1:0-5965 GCA_964468455.1 uncultured Leptospirales bacterium
TCGGATTACCGCTGGGGATTACAAGTCTCACTTCTGATAAAGTCGTAAAATCAGGCAATATTGTCTGAACCTGAACATCAAACGTATAGGGACCACCGCCAACTACATAATAGTTATTACCGCCTAAAAGGTCACCAGTCGAAAAACCCCCTAGAACATCTACCTGCTTTACCGGTTCTGCTATTATGCCATAGGTATGATTCTGAGTAGTTGTAGCAGCTACTGACACGCTATCAAGGGTTGACAATGCGCTTCCCGTCAGCACTCCAGGATTATTAGTTGTCTCTGCTGTACTCGCATCCACCGTATAACTTATACGGACTGTGAAATTAAAACTGTCTCCTGCCTGTAAAACCGCTGCTGCGCTACCACCGCCTGATACCATCGATGCTGTAAATCCGCTGCTGGGATCCACAAGTATTTCTATATCATCACTGCCCTTCGGATTACCGCTGGGGATTACAAGTCTCACTTCTGATAAAGTCGTAAAATCAGGATCAGTAGATTGAACCTGAACATCAAAAGTATAGGGACCACCGCCAACCACATAATAGTTATTACCACCTAAAAGATCCCCTGTCGAAAAACTTCCTAGAACATCTACCTGAGTTACATCCCCCCTAGCCTCCCCTGCAAAGAACACTCCAGCCAAAAGGAAGAGGACACAAAAAAGCACTTTTATATTTTTCAGCTTCTTAATCATCAACTCAACACAATCCCTTCAATTCAATTCCTAAAAAAATAATCTAAAAAAATTAATAATTTCCCCAATTTCACCGGAAAACAATTTTTTTCATAAAAACAAATCTATTTTCGAATAAAATAGACATCCATATGCAATATTTTCATTACAAATAAATAATTATCCAGTATAATAAACGGTATAATTTTAATAAAAGTCAATTTAAATATTTAAAATTGTGGGTGATAATAGGGTCAGAGCACATTTCTTATTATAGAGCAAATATTGCAGCAAATGGGGTCAGAGCATCCTGAAAAACGAAAGAATTCAGGGCCGTTTCTGAAGAATCATCCCTGTATTTACCTTATAAAGCACCATATTTGATGAAAAATCAGTAAACTCTGAAGCAAAATCAAGATCCCTGACCCTGCTTTCACTCTGCTGAAGATTAAACATATAGTAACTTTTCCCCTCTATCCGAAGCTGAAGGATATTTGAATCCACACCGGTAATGCTTCTTTCACGAATAAGCCTGGAATGAATCTTATCTAAAAGTCCTATCTTTGCATAAGGAGATGATACAATGGTAAAACCGGCTAATCCCAGATTTACTGCGGTAAGGTAAGGAATCACATGCTTCCGGTTAAAGGATGAAAATTCAGCATTCATATCAATCTGACGAAGATGCTGTTCAACCTCTGACTGGAGAAGCTCCCGGTCAGATGAATGAAGTATACCGCTTGAAGCCTGCAGCGCAAGCACCCTGATACGGCTGATTATTTCGATATTCTGCCCAATAGCAGACTCTTTATAGGCAAGATAATTGCGAAAATCCTCAGCATTCATTATTTCCCGCTTTAAAGCTGCAATATGAGAGCGCATTTTCTCTGAAACTGCAAGTCCTGAAGGATCATCTCCAGCCATATTTATCCGTTGAGCACTGCTGAGCTTTCGAATATTAGCAGAAATACTGCTGTAAATCCTGGAATTATGGCTCAATGTATAGGATCCTGAAGAATTGCTGTAAATCATGATACTGGAATTATCAGGGATAAATACATAGGATTGTCCTGACTGCCCCTGAAGATACTGAGACACAAGAAATAGCTGAAGAATTATTATTAGAGCAATAGTTTTTTTCATAATATTAAAATAACGTAGAAATCTGTGCTTTTCAAGTATGGAAGGGGTCAGAGCCCTTTTCTTTTTATAGAGCACACATTTGCACGCAGGGGGTCAGAGCATCTTGAAAAAAATCAGACTCCTAACAAAAAAATCAAAAAAAATTCATGCAGAAACGTATATATAGTAACACAATTATTATATAAAGATAAGGAGTAAAATATGATATTACTTGTATGCCTTTTGAACCTGTTTTTTAGGCTAGAGGAATTGCTAAATCCTGAAAACGATCAGCTATTCTAAAAGAATTAGCATAAATTTTTTATATACTTCAGAAATAATAATTAATTTCACTCTGACTTCGTTAAGTTATAGGGTCAGAGCACATAAGGAGTCATAACGATGCCAAGACCGCTGCGAATCTGTGAACCTGAATTAACTTATCATTGCTACTCCCGCTGCATTGAACTGAGGAATATACTCTCACCCGATTTTGTAAAAGAAATGGCTATAGAGTCAATAAATATGGCCCATGAAAAATATTCTTTTGAGCTTATTCACATGGAATTTGTGGAGAATCATTTCCACATTGTTATAAAAACATTGAAAAAAGATCACAGCATCTCAAAAATTATGCAGTTTATTAAAGCACGTATTACAGAAAAATATAACAGAATGCATGGTCGCACCGGAACCCTATGGAATGAACGTTTTAAATGTAAAATTATCGAACATTCTGAGGACCCGCAAAACTATCTGCTCTGGCTTTTATGGTATATTGCTTACAATCCGGTAAGAAAAAGGGTAATCCGCGATCCCAGGGAATCCGCTTACGGGACCATAAAAGTTTATCTGGAAGAAAAATACCAGCCAAGGCTAAAAGTTACTCTACACCAGTATTTCATTAATCTGGGAAACTGCTTTCAGGAAAGAGTAAAAAAATTTCTGGAATATGAAGATCTTTACAGAAGACACCTGGCATCATTGTAAATAAATCTGATCTTATAACAGCATCTGACCTAAAGAAGTGCTTTACTAAAAGTATTGAATAGTATATTGCTCTTTAAATTTCACCTTCCCTTCCAGCTTCTTAGATGCAAAAATTTTCTCTTTCTCATCAACAAGAATCACAGAAATTCCGCTGTTTTCGGCCAGAAACTTTGAGATTTTTTTTAATCCCATGACAAAAAAAGCTGTGGCGTATGCGTCAGCTAATATAGGGTCAGAGCATATTACAGAAACAGAAATCAATCCTGAATCAGCGGGATAACCTCTTTTGGGA
Source organism: uncultured Leptospirales bacterium (assembly GCA_964468455.1). Lineage (GTDB taxonomy): Bacteria > Spirochaetota > UBA4802 > UBA4802 > UBA5550 > JBBAGC01. Next base: position 3,087 of record CAYYKZ010000178.1, read on the forward strand.
TCGATAATATGATGATATCGCCTGCCATTGTACTCTCTAAATCTTTCATATGCCCCGCTTGTTGCTACTGAATCATCAACGGATAAAGAAAGTGTACCGATTATACCGGAACCTGTCGGATTTTTTACACCAACAATCCAGGGAATTCCTGAATTTTCACCAATCACCCGAATATCCCCCCCCGCGTCAACAAATCCTTCTGAAATACCATGCTGTTTCAAAACCTTAATCGCCTGCAAAATAGCATAACCTTTGGCTATGCCGCCCATATCTGCTCTGACCCCTTGTTTTTTAAAACCAGCTGCACTCCTGGCATCATCAAGCTGTATATATCTAAAATCTACAAATTGTAAAGCCTGACTAATTGACTTCCCGGAAGGAGGTGTAAAATTTTCAGCTTTTAAATCCCATAAATAGCCGGCTGAAACATATGTTATATCAAAAGCTCCCGAAGTTTTTCTGCTGGTTTCGATCGATAATTTTAAAAGATTATATACCTCAGGGGACAATTGAACCATGCTCTGACCCCCTAACCGGTTAAGCCTGGAGATATCCGTATTCCGGTTATAATAACTGAAGAGTGACTGGACCCTTGCGATTTCGTCAAAAGCTGAATTAATAGCTTTAATGCCGGTATTACTTTCAGCTTTAACAGTAATATTTATTACAGTACCAAGCAGAGGCCTGCTTACACTGATTTGATTCTCCCTGCATGCCGTAAACAAAAGTAAAGCTAATAAAAAACTGAAAGAATAGAGATAATAATTACCATTCACCTGTTTTTTGAACTCGTCGTTTTTTCTTTTGAGAAACATCAAATGCTCTGACCCCTCTTTCACCTGTAAATGCCTGTTTCTTAAGCATTTGTATAAAGCTTTTATAACGGGCTAAATCCACATCACCATTTTCAACCGCATTCAATACTGCGCATCCCGGTTCATTATTATGCCTGCAATCACTATATCTGCAGTTTTCAGCCAGCTCCATGAAATCATCAAAATTATCCTGCTGTAAATTATCATTACTGGAAACAGAAACTCCGCTTATCTCATCTGTATCAACAATAATTGAACCATTCTCCGCCCTGAACAAATCCATTCCATCTTCTGAATTTTCTCCGGCAATAGCAGAAATAATTGAAGACTTCCCGGCACCTATAAAGCCGGTAAAAGAATAGGTTTTGCCGCATTCCAGTGATTTCTTAAACTCCTCAACACCTTCTCCGGTAGTAGTGCTCATAAAAAAAACTTTTATATCGGCAAACTCTTTTTCAATAATATTTCTTGTTTCATTTTCATCTGATAAATCTGCTTTACTGAAAAGCAGCAAAGGAATTGCCCCGCTTGCTGTGACTGAATCCGCAAGCATTTTAATTACTGAAAAATCAGGCACCTCAGAAAGAGACACCACTATACAAATATAATCAATATTAGCACCCAGAAGTACCTCATTCCATTGATCCTCGGGATCTCTGGATAAAAACACAGTTTTTCTGGGTAAAACATCATAAATCTGTGCTCTGACCCCTTCCCCGCCAGGAATCAGGAATACCCAGTCACCGATTACCGGAAGATCATCATTATCAACAACTGAATAATTAAGCCTGTCCGATATTTCAGCCTCAACTATTCCATCCTCGCACAAAACCATTAACGTTTCAGACTGAAGAACAACTCTTCCTGGTTTAAGATTTACATTAAGTTTGTTATACTGCTCTTCAAACCAGGAATCCCAGCCGAATTCCTCAAGCTTCATAACCGCATCTCCGCAATTAAAAATATTACCCGGGCAAAAGCCGCTACTCATTATTATTTTATTGTAATATACTGCTATTTAAACATTAATCAGCAATTTCTTTAACAATTTCAGGAATTTCCTTAAAATTATGAACAATATATCTCTCTCCTGAAATTTCATCAGCTCCCGCATGCCCGAAAGCGCAGCCGATAAAGGGAATCTTATTGTCTGCTGCAGCCTCAAGGTCTGTGTAACGGTCACCTATCATTATTATCTTTGGGTCATCCAGTGCAGAAATATAATATTCAATCACCCCGGATTTATTTACAATATCACCTTCCGGATATATAAAAGGTTCAGAAAAATACTGTTTAAGACCGTATGTCTCCAGAATCGCTTCAACATATGCTCTGACCCCATTGGATGCAACAAGCATTTTATAATTGTTAGAATTTAATTCTGCAATAGTTTCTGAAACATCATCAATGAGAGTCCCTTTTCTATCTCTTATCATCCTCACCAGATTTTCTGTACAGATATCTGCAAGTTCCCTTCTCGTTTCTTCATCTGAATCAGGGAAGAGAATAATAAAAATCTCCTTAAGCGGTAGGCCTAAAGTTGCCGTAATCTCTTCCCGGGTCGGTTTATTTAATTTTAAATGCGGCTTCTCTTTAATGTATGATTCAATCCCGTCACCAAAGGCCTTTTCCAGAATATTTCCTGCATCATAAATTGTACCATCTATGTCAAAAGCCAGATAAATATTATTCTTTTCCACACTAACCTGCTCTGCTGAATTTTGATATGGCAGATTTTTATCATAAAAAAACAAAATTTATTATAATTATCCGCAAAAAAATATAAATCTATTTCTGCCCTCTTCATGTCAAATAAAAAATTCCGAATAATGCTCTGACCCCTGTATATGCTCTGACCCCTCAAAGATTTTTTGTTGACTCCAGAGGATCATTATAGTCTAAAACATTTAACACAAGAAAGAGGGTGATGCACTTGAATAGTCAGATAAAAATAGGTAATCTCGCTTTAAAAAATCCTGTTACAGTAGCATCAGGCACAGCAGGTTACGGCGAAGAACTTTCACAATACATGGACATTTCCAAAATAGGCGCAATATTCACCAA
>CAYYKZ010000179.1:0-5568 GCA_964468455.1 uncultured Leptospirales bacterium
AGTCAACATTTGTACTACATTTTTTAAAAAATAACAGAAAAAAATTACATTCTTTTAGTATATTTTACTACAAAATTCTGTTTATATTATTCACTTTAAAAAAAATGCGGATAATTATATTTTCTCTGCGCCTCTGCCGTTTCCAAGAAAATTTTTCTCTCCTTTGCATGAGCTATCGATTATAAAATACATCTGCTTTGCATTAATTTCTTTACTTTTAACCAGCGTTAATTCCTTAAATAATATTTACAGCAGGATGCTCTGACCCCGGGTCAGATCAACATCACTAAACTGAATAATAATTATACATCTCCGAAGGCAGAGATAAAAATCTTCAGCATAACCGGATATTAAATTATGGAAAAAATAAGAGTAATCCTTTATCAGAAATCACTTGGAATAGAAGTATCAAGAAATGATTTACGTGAAATGGCGGATTTCAGGCCCCATTTTGTCTGTTTTCCCGAATATTTCTTCGTAAACAGACGCCTGGGGAACCACGGCCAGACACCTCTTAACCAGAAAAGGCAGATAGAAAGAATATCCCTCATTTCCAAAGCGCTTGAAACTGTTGTAATAGGGGGAACAATGCCCGAGCTTGCTGATGGTGTCATGTACAATACAACCTATGTATACCATAATGGAAAAGAACTCGGATTTTACCGGAAAAAAAATCTCTTTTTTGCGGAAGAGGGTGTAATCACTCCCGGACCTGAACTTAAAACATTTACCGCCCATGGAATAAAATTCGGAGTCATGATCTGCGCAGATGTATTTCATGATGAAAGCTTTCAGTTTATGAAAAACAATGAAGCCAGGGTAATATTTTCCCCCACATTTTCCCTGATAAAAGAGGAACCTGTTGAGGAAAAATATAAAAGAGACATGGAAATCTATGTAAGAGGTGCTGCCATTGCTGATGCACCCATTGTAAAGGTCTGCGGGGTAAAATCTGAATACAAAACATTTCTTCAGGCCAGAAGCCTCATAGCGGGCAGGGAAAAAGTTCTTTACAGGGTTTCACCTGATGAAGAGCATACGCAGATGATAATAAAGAAGGAAATAGAAGTATAGAATGGAAGCAAACCGGCAAGTCTGTTCAAAATGTAAAAAAACATCTCCTGAGGAAGCGCTCTTCTGTCTGCACTGCGGTCAGAAATTCAGCAAAGTCAGCAGCAATATCAATCCGGGAATATATTTCAGGCATATATTATACACAGTCATAATAGTATTCATGTCGGAAATGTTATTTTCATTTATAGTAATACAGGGCTGGATCATTTCTTATCCTGAAACAATGGATAATCTCTCCATTCTGGGAAATGTGGCTGATGCAGGAGCTTTTACCGGTATTTTTTCAGGGTCTTTGTTTGCATCATACCGCTTTGCGGGAAAATCGCTCAAAGAGGTTTCAGCAGGTGCAGTCATTGCAGTACTCATCTCAAAATCATTAGTTATCGCTGCTGCAGGTTTTCCAGGCCTGCAGTTCATCACAGGAACTCTGCTTGTATTAATTACAGCATTTGCCGGAATAACAACCGGAGTTCTGATACTGAAAAAAAGGAACAGATTATAACTGCAGAATATTCTGTTTAAAAAAATGAAAATTTAACAGACTCTTATTATTCTAATCTCTTCCTGCAAAAACATTTATTGACAATAATTGCAGCAGCTTTATTTCTATATTTATATATTATGATATTGATTCATATAATACCGGAATCAGACTCCGGTTCCCGCAGATAATCGTTCATGCCTGAATTAGTTTTTTCCAACGAGCGGGAATGGCTGAAGAAATACAAAAGCAATTAAACCGGTATTGATTAAAAGCAATCAACTAAACCTGAGGGATTAAATTCTATGAAAAAAACAGTCAATATAGGCCTTATCGGATTCGGCACTGTAGGTGCAGGAGTTTTCAGTCTGCTAAATGACAATAGGGAAGTTACAGGCCTTAGAACAGGACTTGATATTGCAGTAAAATCCATCTGCGACCTGGACATTGAAAAAGTAAAAAAAAATACATCCGGTATAACAGTAACAGACAGGTGGCAGGATATAACCGATGATCCTGAAATTGACATTGTTGTTGAACTGATTGGCGGCATAGAACCTGCGGGAAGCATAATAAAAAACTCCCTGGAAGGGGGGAAAAATGTTGTAACTGCAAACAAAATGCTCCTTGCCGAAAAAAGCATTGAAATACTTGAAACAATCGATAAGACAGGGAAGGCCATAGGATTTGAAGCAGCAGTAGGAGGAGGAATACCCTGTATTTTATCCCTTAAAAAAGGACTGGTTGCAAACAGGATAAAATCTGTCACAGGTATTTTAAACGGAACAACAAATTATATCCTCTCGCGAATGGAAGATGATGAGCTTGACTTTGCCGAAGCTTTAAAAGACGCCCAGGAAAAAGGTTTTGCAGAATCTGACCCCACATTTGATGTGGAAGGGATAGATGCCGGGCATAAAATAGCAATTCTTGCCATGCTTTCATACGGAAGATCCTTCAGCTTCAGTGACGTGCCCATTGAAGGGATAACAAAAATCAGCCCCATAGACATATCCTACGCCCATGACATGGGATACACAATAAAACTTCTGGGAATTGCAAAAATGATTAAAGGGAAGCTGGATATCAGAGTACACCCCACTATGATTCCTAAAGACCACCCCATGGCTTCTGTGCGTAATGAGTTTAATTCAATAATGTTTGATGCAGACATGGCTGACGCTGTTGTGCTCACAGGAAGAGGTGCAGGCAGCAGACCAACAGCATCATCAGTAATAAGCGACATTGTTGAACTTTCAGGAAGCAGCGGCTATATGGGTAATTTTACAGGTGAAGCTGAACTTATGCTCCCAAGCAACAGAATTTCCAGGTATTACATAAGACTCTCAACTGAAGACAGTCCTGGAATACTTTCAAAAATTTCAGGTATTCTGGGAAATTATAACATATCAATAGCTTCTGTTATTCAAAAGGAAGTAAGCGAGGCATATGTTCCGCTTATTATAGTTACCCATGAAGCAATAGAAGATGAGATGTTCAAGTGTATTAAAGAAATAGAAAATTTTGAATTTGTCAAAGACAGTATTACCATAATTCGGGTTGAAGACCTTTAAAGAGGCTGAAAATGAATAATTATAAAGCGGTATTCAGATGTATTTCAGGATGCGGAGAAACCTACCCTCTTGATGAAATTGTATACAAATGCAGAAAATGCGGTTCACTCCTTGAAGTAAGCCATGATATGGAAAAACTTTCACAGAAAAGCTCCGCTGATTGGAGAGCCCTTTTTGACGGAAGAAGAGGCACAGGACAGTGGCCCTACGGAAGCGGTGTATGGAGCAAAAAGGAGTGGGTAATCCCGGGAATCGACAGCGAAAATATTGTTTCAATGTACGAAGGAAACACAAATCTTTTCTGGGCAAAAAGATTCGGCGCAACGTTCGGAATGAATGACCTCTGGATAAAAATGTGTGGTAACAGCCATACCGGATCATTTAAGGACCTGGGCATGACAGTGCTTGTTTCAATGGTCAATGAAATGATCAGCAATGGAAAAAAAATCAAGGCTGTGGCATGCGCGTCAACAGGTGATACCTCCGCAGCCCTTGCAGCATATGCGGCTTATGCGGGGATACCGTCAATTGTATTTCTCCCGAGCAATAAAATATCAACTGCCCAGCTGGTCCAGCCAATGTCAAATAACTCAATAGTAGTTTCCATTGATACCGATTTTGACGGATGCATGAAAATTGTTCAGGAAATTACAAAGGATGACTCAATATACCTGGCCAATTCCATGAACTCCCTGCGGATTGAAGGGCAAAAGACCATCTCAGTTGAAATGGTACAGCAGTTCGACTGGGAAGTTCCTGATGTGGTAATAATACCGGGCGGCAATTTAGGCAATGTATCAGCACTGGGAAATGGCTTTAAAATGATGCTTGATCTTGGGCTTATTACAAAAAAACCGCGAATAGTCCTTGCCCAGGCTGAACAGGCCAATCCTCTTTACCTTTCATACCTGAATAATTTCAATGAATTTAAACCTGTGACTCCGGGAAAAACCCTTGCTTCTGCCATACAGATTGGCGACCCAGTATCTGTACAAAAAGCAATAAAAACATTAAAAGAATTTGACGGCATAGTTGAACAGGCAAGCGAAGATGAACTTGCCAATGCAGCAGCACTTGCAGATAAAACAGGGATGTACTCCTGCCCCCACACAGGTGTGGCACTTGCTGCATTAATAAAACTTCTGGAAAAACAGAAAATATCAAAAACCGATAAAACAGTTGTTATTTCAACCGCTCACGGCCTGAAATTTTCAGAATTCAAAACAGGGTATCATGAAAAAAATCTTACAGGGGTAAACTCCATTCATTCCAATATGCCCCACATCATCCCTCCGGATGCAGACAAAGTACGCGAAGCAGTGGAGAAGGCACTCGCAGCAGGGGTTTAACCCTGCTGCAAAGCAGCTGCTTTAACCGGTCTTTAATTAAACAGAGTAAAACTCTATAAAACTACAAAAAAATTCTTTCCTTATTTATCAGGTTATATTAAAATAATTAACGTTAAATCTTTTTAATATATAAAATAATATCAGCATCCGGCAGGCTCTGATGGTCAGAAAAATGTACAGATCACTCATGAAAAATTATGATGAGACAAACTACAGGCAATTCCAGCAGGCAAGAATTATTCTGGCTGTAATACTACTTGCCCTTGTCTTTCTTTTTTTATCACTCCTGTACTATTACTTTTTTCGAAACAGGCCTGTAGTTATTTGCGTTGTTTCAGCATCATTTATTCTACACATACTCTATCTTTACATCTTCAGCAAAGGATATGTGGGAATCGTTGCGCAGGCTTCAATAATAACAAACCTTTTAATGATCTGGACAGCTCTCTTCTGCCTGGACGGGCCGGTTCTTCACAGGCTTGATACAGTTTTTATAATATTTGGAGTACTCTCCCTGACACCATTAATTGACCGGAAACGGGGTTTTTATATTCTCGCCTATTATTTTGCAAATATAGTTATTCTGGCTGGACTCCTCTACTCCCTTTACTCACAAAAAATCATGCTCGCCAGGTCTGTTCTCGCATTTTCCGCTGACGCTTTAACAGGCTTACTATTCTCCGGATCAATCTCTTTCTTAATTTATACTATAAACCTGAGGATGCATGAAAGAGACCGTAAAAAGGAATTACAGCTTATAGATAAAACAGAGGAGCTGGCAGCTGCCAATGAAGAGCTGACTGCATCCATGGAGGAGCTTGAGGCAACATCAGAGGAGCTTTTTGCTTCAATGGATCAGATGGAGATATCTAATCAGGCTCTTGAAGAGGAAAAAGAACGTCTCCTTGTTACCCTGCGCAGTATAAACGAAGGTGTAATCACAACAGATACAGATGGGAAAATTATACTTATGAATCCTGCAGCGGAAATTCTAACAGGAACAGACTTATCTGAAGCAGAAGGAAAACCGCTCAAGGAAATATTTATCACCCGCAGCAGTGAAGAAACCGCACCCTTAAACGGCACCTAT
>CAYYKZ010000179.1:5586-5933 GCA_964468455.1 uncultured Leptospirales bacterium
CCCAGAAACAGAATGCTCCTGCACAGGAAGAATACTAATGAAGAATATATCATTGAAACCAGTACCGCCCCTATAAAAAACAGTATAGGAGAAACCGTAGGATCGGTTATAGTTTTCCGCGATATTACATATAATACCTTTATTGAGAAAGAGCTTAATAAAATCAGACAGCTTGAATCCCTGGGACTGCTTGCAGGGGGTATCGCTCATGATTTCAACAATATTCTTTCATCAGTGATGGGAAATATAAGCCTGGCTGCTCTTGAGGGTATCAGCAATGATGAAAGGAAGCAATGCATGGAGGATGCCCGGAAAGCACTTGTACATGCGCGTGAACTTACAGGCCA
>CAYYKZ010000180.1:0-1415 GCA_964468455.1 uncultured Leptospirales bacterium
AAATATGAAATAAAGTTCACATTTTGCTTGACGAAACATGAACCATGGTTCAAATTTGATTAATTAAAAAATTCAGCAAGAGGTATATAATGACAATTGAACTGCTGTCAGGTTTTTTTATAAGGATTCTTCCCGGAATGGCATTAGCCTCCCTTATGCTTCTGCTTGTGCCGAGGAAATCTGTACTCTTCAGGATCATTATTTACATTATAATCTTTATATTCATCCGGGACGCAATGACTCCTGCAGGTTTATGGTCCTTCGGAACTGATGGGTTTTTCTGGATAAGATTTATTCAGGACCCTGCTACACTTATACTTTTCGGACTCTCAAGTATCGGTTTTGTTTTTATAATGAACAGAATTGATCCGGACTGCAGAGATATGATTGTGTGGATAAATGGAAACAGAATAAAAGGGCTTTTAACAGGAGCTGCGGGCGCACTTCTGGCAGTTCTTCCCCTTTTTCTGTTTTATATCAACGTTGATATCTCGTTCAGGGGAGGGAATGTTCCTTCTGCCATGATCCCGGCTCTTTTCATTGTTGCCTTTGGAGGAAACTTCTATGAAGAGACCCTTTTCCGGGGATATATACAGGGATATCTTGAAAAATCTGAGAGTATCGGAAGAATTAAAGCTGCCTTAATCAGTGGAGTTATGTTTTCCTTCTGTCATATATTTCTTGCATCTACTGTTACTTCAATCGGTTATCCTCTTCTGGTTTTTGCTTTATATGAAGGTATAATTGCGGCTTTTGTGCGGATGAAATACGGAATGATTCCTGCAACTATTACCCATGGCGGGGCGATTTTTCTTTTAGCAGGCGGATTCTTTTAATTTTACGGATGCAATATTTCCGGGTCCGCTTAATATCAGGAACCCGGAAAGTTATAATGCTATTTGATTTTTTTAAGGAAAAGTTTTTCAGCTTTGCCATCACCGTAAAAATCAAGGGTCCCCTGCAAACCGTCTTTAACAGGCTTAACCTTCATTAATCCGCCGAATTTAATAAGAAACTGGCCGTCAACATAGGCAAAATCAAGATCCTCAATCTCTTCCGCGGTTTTATTCTTTTCATCAATATTTGAAAGTATAATATCATAGGAAATGCCTTTCCTTTTTAAAACCAGGCCTGTTAAATCTTTAGGAAGCACTGAATTATCCCCTTCCCATACCTTTACAACATATATTCCCTGGTAACCGTCAGGCACAGGTGTTTTCACACTTGTTCCTGCACAGCCGGCCATATAAACAAAAATCCCGGATAGCAAAATAAGAATAAATATTTTTTTCATTACATCCTCCTTAACAGTATAATTTCAAATATGTTTAACATGCAGAAAAAAGAGTGTCAAATACTTTAAATTTTTTTGATATTAAAATTAAAATAATAGTTTATCTGAAAATTACATTGAC
>CAYYKZ010000180.1:1425-5929 GCA_964468455.1 uncultured Leptospirales bacterium
ATTCTCCTTCATAATTAAATTTCAGTAATTATTCCTGAAGATATATTTTAGTGTAATATTGCTTTTTTTTAATACCACCGGAATCTCACCCGATGACGTTAGAGCATTTTACTTAAAATAAACATTAAGGAATTAATACTGATTATATTAGAAATAAAAGTACATGCAGAAAAAAAAGTGTCAAATACTTTTGAAATTTTTACTACTAAAATTAGAATATAGATTAACATAAAAAATACCATTGACATCCCAATAAATATCATGAGCATAATATCAGAAAACATTTTCTGATACAAAATCATAAGGGAAAAACAGAATGATCGAACTTCTCTTTCTGATGGGATTCACACTGCACAATATTGAAGAAGGGATATGGCTCCCTGCCTGGTCCAAATATGCAGGGAAATACCACAAAGAGGTTTCAGGAAATGAATTCCGTTTTGCTGTAATTATCGTAACAGCCCTTGGATATCTTATTACTTTCCAGTATTTTATTTTTCCACATTGTGTCTTTTCAAAATATCTTTACCTGGCTTTTGTTCTGATGATGACCATAAATGTAATGTTCCCCCATCTGGCAGCAACCCTGGTAATGAAAAGATACGCTCCGGGCCTTATCACAGGGCTTTTGCTTAATGCACCAGTAGGGACATATATACTGCTTCAAAATATTTCTTCACTTGATGGGATGCTTTATACTATTGCATCTACTGCAGTACTGGGGATAATTTTTCTTCTCATTATAAAAATTTCATTCAGAATGGGTAATACAATTTTTGATTAGATTTTAGAATAATTGCTGATACATGAAAGTCGGGAAAAGATCAAAAAAGTTATATAGTATAATATTTATACCTTCAAAAAAATTCTTGATTTCAAAACGCTTCAGGTCTGCTATGGAGTAATTGCAATTATCCTCTGGAGAAAATAATGTCCGGTTATGCCTTAAACATTAAGGGACTCAACAAAAGCTTTGGATCAATTAAAGCAGTAGAGGATCTCCACTTCTCCGTGGAAAAATCGGAATGCTTTGGTCTTCTGGGCCCCAATGGAGCAGGTAAAACAACTACAATGAAAATGCTCTACGGCAAGGTTCTCCCCGATATTACTGAACAAACTGAAATTGATATATTCGGGTTTTCACCCCTTGACAGGGCTCTTGAAATAAAGGCCTTTTCCGGAATTGTTCCTCAGCAGGACAACCTGGACTCTCAGCTTTCAGTTTGGGACAATCTCCTTGTTTATTCAAAATTCTACGGCATGACAAAAAGAGAAGCCCATCACAGAATAAATGAACTTCTTGAATTTATGGAATTAAAAGAAAGAAAAGATGTAAACACAAGGGAGCTCTCCGGAGGAATGCAGAGAAGGCTTGTTATAGCCAGGGCTCTTCTTAACAGGCCCAAGCTCCTCTTCCTTGATGAGCCTACAACCGGTCTTGACCCCCAGGTGCGCCACCTTATATGGGAGAAACTGAGGGAACTCCGCGACAGCGGTGTTACAATTATTCTAACTACCCACTACATGGAAGAGGCCTTCCAGATATGCAACCGCATTATTATAATGGATAAGGCCCGTAAAATTCTTGAAGGGAAACCTAAAGAACTGATTTCTAAGAATATGGAAAAATTTGTAATGGAAATTCCGGGCATGAAAGAACCGGCCCGTAAATGCTTAAAGTATTTTGATGAGAACAGTATACGCTATGAAATTTTTAAGGATACATTATATGCATATTCCAGCAGTTATGATAATCTGAAGGCATATACTGATATTTCCAGAAATGAAGATATTTACATACGCCACACAAACCTGGAAGACCTTTTTCTAAAGGTTACAGGGAGGAGCCTCAATGAGCTCCAGTAACTTTCATAAAAAGCCGTCCCTTTTAACAAGGCTTTACAGTGTATGGTACAGGCATATCAGGGTTTATAATTCAAATTTCTGGAGCAACGCATTTCCACCATTTTTTGAGCCGCTTATTTTTCTTGCAGGTCTTGGCCTGGGATTTGCAAGATATATTCCGGACATGGCAGGTATTCCATATATCATTTATCTGGGAAGCGGGCTTATTGTTACAAGCGCCATGTACACTGCAGCTTTTGAATGCTCATACGGAACCTTTATACGTCTGGAATTTGACAGGGTTTACGACGGCATGCTGGGTGCACCAATTTCAGCTGAAAACCTGATTATTGGTGAAATTATTTTTGCAGGCACAAAAGGCTTTTTCTTTTCAATTGCGGTGCTGGCTGTAGTGTGGGGATTTGGAATTATTACTCACCCGCTGAGCATTCTTTCAGCTTTTGCCGGATTACTTACAGGTCTGATGTTTGCTACAGCGAGTATTTATATTACATCTTTCATTAAAAATATTAATCACTTTAACTTCTTTTTCACCGGGATTCTGTCACCCATGTTCTTCTTCTCCGGTGTGATATTTCCTGTTGAGGAACTCCCCGCAGCTGCTATGCCGATTGCTGAGGCCCTTCCCCTTACCCATGCTGTAAGGCTGGCAAGAGCATTCTGTGTACCGGAACTGCTGAATCCATGGCTTCTGCTTGATCTGCTTTACTGCATTGTATTTATTATAATTACCGGATGGCTCGGGGTCCGCGCAATGAAGAGAAGAATTATTCTATAAATACCTGAAGGCTGTCATTACAAATAATAAAAAAATAAATCTGGCAGCAAGTCCTGTGGTAAGTGTTATCAGCACATGAATTGTCCCGAACCTGACACCATATATTGCAACATTTCTCGCCATTGATGATCTTAGCAGAAACATTGGGAATGAAAGCATATTACCTGCAAGCGCAGCCACTGCTGCTATATAAAGATCGATTGAGCCGCTTTTATACATTGCACCGATAATATACCCCCCTGCAGTGGAATTCCCGAGATATGCAAGAACCGGCGCAACCATCTTTTCCGGTATACCTGTAAATCCTATCAGGGGAGCAACAAAATTCTCAAACGAAGACAACAACCCGGCACCTGATGCAAGAGTAATGAGGAATGTTGCAATCAGCATAATCTTTGCTATGCGGTAAAAATCAGCAAGAGCCTTAAGTGACACAAGGCGGAGTTCATGGAATGTAACACGTCCATGAATAGTATCCGGTTTCTCCGGGATATCATCTGCCCCGGAACCCCTTTTTACATTATAAAACCTTTTTAATACTATTCCTGCAATTATTATAACAAATAATTTAAAAAGGCCTGAAAAAATAAATGCAGCAGTATAAATTAATCCGGGAAGAAGTCCCAGTATAGGTATCATTACAGGGATAAATCTGGTAAAAGTTTCCCTTAAAAAAACAGGGAGGGTATTTGCCTGCGCTGCCAGAATCATTTGCGGAGCAGTAACTTTTTTTTCACTGTAAAGCTTAGCAAGAATTGTACCTGCAGAAAGTCCTGAACCGAAAGAGGCGATAAAGGATGCAGAGGTTTCCGGAGGGAGTCCGATTCTTTTTATAAGAGGTGTTGTAAAAAAAAACATCCTGGTAAGGTATCCTCTGCGCACAAGAAATCCAGTTACTATTAATGTTGCAAATATAACAGGGAGGGTATTTGCAGCAATTGAAAATGTTTTATATAATGAATTTATTATAAGATCTGAAAAACTGTGCAATTTAATTGACCCTCAGATTATAATCGATTGTAACAACAAATGTCATTACATCTTTTAAGGCAGCACCATCAGGGAAGGGTGGGAATGGAGCTGCCTGCGTTACAGTTAAAACCCCTGCCCTGTTAAGCACATCATGGCTGTTCCCTTTCACTATCAGAGGATAATCAACAATTTTTCCGTTCCTGTCAAGGGTAAAGCGTATTGTCACATCACCCTCCATACCCATGCGCCTGGCAAACTGAGGATAATATTTCATTCTGTGAATTCTTTTAAGAACCTCGCTTTCATAGGATTCCCGCTCCTTCACTGCCTCAGCAGAAAGGGACTCAGTTACAGGTTCAGATTTATAGATTTTCACGGCTTTTTTCTTTTTGTTAAAAAGCATGGGGAAATCGCCATCAATGGGAGGCCTTTCCCTTACAGGCTCCACCATATCCCAGCGGGCCATTTTCTCGGAATAATTAATAAAGGTAATGTCAGACTTTTTCGACTCAAGTATTATCTGTTGTGACTCTGTACTGTCAACAGAAGAGGAAAAAAGAATAATAATATGAAGAGCCGCAGAAATCACAATTGAAAGAGGGAGTGATAAAAATCTCTTCCTTCCGGTTTTTGACATATCTCTATTCACTCTCATCATGGGCAATATTCACTTCATCAACGCCGGTGCTTTTAATTATATCTATAATCTTGACAAATCCCCTGTAGGGCATAGCCTCATCTCCATAAAAAATTATTCTCTTATCACTGTCACCAGGCAAAGCTTCAATTTTCCCTGTAAGAAGTTCAGCCAGCTTTTCCAGAGGGACCTGTTCTCTGTTTATGAAGACATTGCTGTTTTTATCAACAGACACAACAATATCTGTTTTT
>CAYYKZ010000181.1:0-5926 GCA_964468455.1 uncultured Leptospirales bacterium
CAAAAGGCTTGATCATATTATTACAGTTTCTGAAGACTCAAAAATAATGAATAACAGGGATCTTGGTGTACCACTTGAAAAACAGAGTGTTGTTTATAACGGTATAGACAGGAATGTTTTTTATCCCTATAAAATAGAAAAAAACAGCAATGAAATTATTTTTGTGGGTAACATCGAAGACGGGAAAAAAGGATTTGTTTATCTGCTTAAGGCTCTGACCCTTGTTAAGCTCCATATTAAGCTTGTTGTGGTTGACGGAGGTGCTCCTCACAGAAAAATTACTAATATGCTTATTGATAAGCTTAATTTAAGGGATCGCATTATTTTCGAGGGTACTGCATCAACTGACAGGCTTGTGCAGCTTTATTCAAGGTCTGCTGTTGCAATTGTCCCCTCTGTTTACGAAGGATTCGGGTTTCCTGCTGCTGAGGCAATGGCCTGCGGTGTACCTGTTATAGCAAGTGACGGGGGTGCTCTGCCTGAAGTTGTCGGGGATGCGGGCATTGTAGTTCCTGCAAGGAATCATGAGGCGCTCGCAGATGCAATAAACAGGATAATTGACGATAAAGCAGCCCTTAAAACTATGGGGAAGGCTGGGATAAAGCGTGTTGAAGAGATGTTTACCTGGAAGGGCGCTGTTGAGCAGATGGTGCAGATTTATAAAAGTATGCTTTGATGAGATTGCTTCTATGGGGTCAGAGCCTCTGCCCATCTATTCTGGAACTGCTCATTAATTTCAGCTAACATCAAGATGCTTTTCTATTATTGCTACTGCTGTAGCATAATCTTTATCGTGGCTTATTGATATATGCAGGGTTATTCCTTCTTCTTTGCCGAATAGAAAGTCAGGGTTTGCAATATAGGGTTTTCCCTTCAGGTCATTAAGTATTGTAAGTCTGGAAAATTCAAATGAACTGCCCAGGGCCTTTACAATGGATTCCTTTGCTGCGAATCGTCCTGCGGCAAATTGCTCTGACCCTTTTCCGGGAATCAGTTTAATTTCCTCCGCACTCAGAATTTTATTAAGAAACCTATCCCCATTTTCCTCAATGAGTTTTTTTATGCGGGGAATTCCGGTGATATCTGTACCAATTCCTTTTATCATGCTGTACCATCCAGCATGTCAAGTGTTGAAATAATTTCATCAATATCCATGCTCTGTAAAATCCGGCTTCTCAAGGCTGCGGCATTTCTTATGCCGTGAATATATTTAACAATATGCTTCCTCATCAATTTTATCCCGAATTCGCCGTAATCCTCAATCATCATGAAAAGATGTTCCTTTATCTGATCCTTAATTTCCTGTATGGAAGGGGTATGCCTGCTGAATATCCAGGGATTCCCTATTGCCCCTCTCCCTATCATAACAGCGCTGCAGCCTGATTTTTGTAAAAGTTCCATGCCCTGCTTATATGTTTTAATATCACCATTACCTATTACAGGCACAGATGATATTGAAGCAACTTCTCCAATAATTTCCCAGTCAGCAAACCCGGAATATTGCTGTAGTCTTGTTCTGCCATGAACTGTAATCATGGAAATGCCGCCATCTTCAAGGGCCTTAACCACATCCCTGTAATTTTTGCTGTCATCATCCCAGCCTGTACGAATTTTTGCACTAACAGGTATATTTACATTTTTTACAACTGCAGAGGCAATTTTGTTTATCAAAAAGGGATCGCGAAGAAGAAATGCACCACTCTCAGAACCGCAGACTTTTCGTGCGGGGCATCCCATATTTATATCAATCATGTCAGGAGAGAGAGCTTCGACAATAGACGCTGCCTCTGCCATAATTTCCGGTTCATTTCCGAATATCTGTATGGCAAGGGGCCTCTCTTTTTCAGTATATTTAAGCATGGCAACAGTTTTTTTGTTATTTCTTACAATACCGTTACTGCTGATAAGCTCTGTAAATGTAAGGGCGCAGCCATGCTTTACGCAGATTTGACGGAAAACAGAATCTGTAAAACCTGCAATGGGTGCAAGCACAAGGGGGCTTTCCAGTTTTATTTTTTCAGCAATTATCATAATTAATCTGCATATTTTTTAACTGACGGGGATTGTCAAGATAATTGCTTTTTTTCGCGGGGGGCTCTGACCCTCCTTTTAAAAAGGCAAAAAAAAAGACTCCCTTTCGGTTGTCTTTTATTTTTAACCCGGCATCGTCCTACTCTCCCACACAGCTACCCATGCAGTACCATCGGCGATAAGAGGCTTAACTTCTGTGTTCGGAATGGGAACAGGTGTGGCCCTCTTTCTATAAACACCGGGAAAAGTTTCTTTTCTTTAGTGTATATGACATATAGTTTTTGGTTGCGCTTATGTCAATAAAAAAATTTTTAAAAAATATTTTTTTCTATTTTTTATTTTGCATCAATCCATTTCATCATTTTACGCAGGTCAGAGCCTACTTTTTCAATCTGATGATTCTTCTGTTCTTCTCTTACTTTGTTAAAGAAGGGGCGGCCGTTTTCATTCTCGGCAATCCAGTTTTTAGCAAATGTACCATCCTGAATTTCTTTGAGAACCTTTTCCATAGTCTTCTTTGTTTCATCAGTAATAATTCTGGGACCGCTTACATAGTCTCCATATTCAGCTGTATCTGATACGGAGTATCTCATGTAGTTCAGACCTCCCTGGTAAAAAAGGTCAACTATGAGTTTAAGTTCATGGAGGCATTCAAAATATGCGATTTCAGGCTGATATCCTGCCTTTACAAGTGTTTCAAAACCTGCTTTTACAAGCTCTGAAGCTCCGCCGCAAAGTACACACTGCTCACCAAAAAGGTCTGTTTCTGTTTCTTCTTTAAATGTTGTTTCAATTACTCCGCCTCTTGTAGCTCCTATACCATCCGCATATGCAAGCGCGAAATCTTTTGCTTTTCCTGAAGCATCATTATGTATTGCTATAAGTCCGGGAACACCGCCGCCTTTTACATATTCACTTCTTACAAGGTGTCCGGGGCCCTTTGGCGCTATCATAATTACATCAACGTCCTGAGGGGGGGTTATTCTATTGTAATGAATATTAAATCCGTGAGAGAATACAAGTATTTTCCCGGCCTTCATTGAAGGCTTTATCTCTTCATTATAAATTTTTTCCTGAATATGATCAGGTGCAAGAATCTGAATAAGGTCTGCTTTTTCGGCAGCTTCTTTTGCTGTTACAGGTTTGAAATTGTGTGAAACAGCGAGTTTGTAATTGTCTGTTCCCTCAACTTCAGCAATAATCACATTAAGCCCGCTGTCGCGAAGGTTTTGTGCCTGGGAATGCCCCTGACTGCCGTATCCTATTACAGCAATGGTTTTATCCTTCAGTAAACTTATGTCAGCATCTGCTTCATAATACATCTTAGCCATTTTTTTATCTCCTTAAATTCGTATTATACCTTATATGTTTTTACTAAAATTAAAGCCTTTATTATTTTTCCCTGTCTTTCTGAATAGACACAAGTCCGGTTCTCATGGACTCCTTTATCCCGTAAGGAGCAGAGAGCTCGATAAACCTTTCAATTGTCTCCGGATTACCGTTTATGGAAATTGTTATGCTTTTGCAGGCAATATCAGCTATTTCAGCTTTAAATATTTCAGCAAGCTGAATAATTTCGCTTCTCTTGGCGGGGGGGCAGTTAAGCTTCACCAGTGCCAGTTCCCTTTGAACAGATGTCTGCGGAGTATGGTCAGATACTTTAATTACGTCAATAAGTTTATTAAGCTGCTTTTTTACCTGTTCAAGGATGCGGTCATCCCCGTTTACCACTATTGTCATTATTGAAATATCATCATGTTCAGTCTTGCTCACTGCAAGTGAGTCAATGTTGTATCCCCTGGCGGAAAAAAGGCCTGCAACCCTTGCCAGTACTCCGAAGCGGTTTTCTACTTTTATTGAAAATACTCTTCTGGTCATTATATCCTCTTTAAGCAAGTTCTCTCATAATTGTATCTTTTATTGTTTTTCCCGCTGGAACCATGGGGTAAACATTTTCTTCACGGCATACGTTAAAATCAATTATTATGGGCCTGTCATTTACCTTGAGCGCCTTCTTAATTGCATCAGCTACTTCATCTTTTTTAGTTACCCTTATTCCGATACAGCCGTATGCTTCAGCAAGTTTTACAAAATCGGGCGCAAAATTTATACATGTATGTGAGTAGCGTTTTTCCCAGAAAAGCTGCTGCCACTGCCGTACCATCCCCAGGAACCCGTTATTGAGTATGGCAATTATAATAGGAAGTTTATGCTGTGCAGCAACAATCAGTTCCTGTACATTCATCTGTATTGAACCGTCACCGGCAATATCAATAACCTTTTTGTCAGGCCTTGCCAGCTGTGCGCCAATAGCAGCAGGGAGTCCAAATCCCATGGTGCCAAGCCCTCCTGATGAGATAAAGGTCCTTGGCTGAGTGTATTTATAAAACTGGGCTGCCCACATCTGGTTCTGTCCCACTTCAGTTGTGATAACAGCATCTCCCTTTGTAAGCTTGTAAAGCTGTTCCACAACAAATTGAGGTTTAATGGCAGTGTTTTCCTCCCCGTCAACATATGACAGAGGATTTTCCTTTTTGACTTTTTTTATTTCCTTTACCCATTCGTCAATTTTTACCGGTTTAATTTCCCTGTTAATTTCAGCAAGGATTTTTTTGCAGTCACCAACAATGGGAACATCCACCATTACATTCTTACTCACAGATGCCGGGTCAATATCAATATGTATTACCTTTGCATTTGGAATAAAATCAGTAATTTTTCCTGTTACCCTGTCATCGAACCTGGCCCCCACAGCAATGAGCAGGTCAGATTCATGTACGGCATAATTTGCATAATATGTTCCATGCATCCCCAGCATTTCAAGTGATAGCGGGTCTGTTTCCGGAAATGCACCCATTCCCAGAAGTGTGGTTGTTATAGGAATGCCTGTTTTATTTACAAATTCTCTAAGCTCTTCATGGGCATTAGATATTATTACTCCTCCCCCTGAGTAAATTACAGGCTTCTTTGATGCTTCAATGAGGCGGCAGGCTTTTTTTATCTGACCCGGATGCCCTTCATATGTAGGTTTGTAGCTTCTTATGGATATTTTATCAGGGTATTCGAATTTATGCATTGAGTTTGATATGTCAACAGGTACATCTATTACAACAGGCCCGGGCCTTCCTGTAGTTGCTATGTAAAAGGCCTCTTTAATTATTGTGGCCAGGTCTTTTATATCCTGTACCAGGTAGTTGTGTTTTGATATGGGTCTGGTTATACCTGTTACATCGACTTCCTGAAAAGCATCGTTCCCAATCATGTCTCTTGATACCTGGCCAGTGAAAACCACCAGAGGAACAGAGTCAAGGTGAGCTGTAGCAATTCCTGTTATAAGGTTTGTGGCGCCTGGACCGGATGTGGCAAGTACAACCCCCGGTTTTCCTGAAGCTCTGGCATAACCGTCTGCAGCATGAATAGCTCCCTGTTCGTGACGGCTTAAAATGAATTTAATCGGAGCATTAAATATTTCATGGAATATGGGGATTACCACACCACCGGGGTATCCGAACATATATTCAACATTTTCTTTGGCAAGTGCTTCTACGATTATCTGTGAGCCTTTAATTTTCAAAATTTATCTCCTGAATATGAGGTTTTAAGGGTCACCTGGAAGATGAAGTCCGGTAAAAATGAATTTATCTGGGCTTTAATTAATTTCCGGTATAAAGGTATACAGATTTTTACCTGCATATTAACGAATTTTGAAAGAAATCATTAATTTTTGTCAATTTTTTTTCTTGGAATTTATTTTAAAGCTTGATAAGGTGCGTCAGGAATGAGAAATTGAGAGGGAAAAAGCATAAATTGACTTTTTTTTGGTTAATTTTGTTCATTTTAAACCTTGCGCAGAAGCTGGAATGATTGTATGCGTAATAGCGTTAAGTTTAAAAAG
>CAYYKZ010000182.1:0-5891 GCA_964468455.1 uncultured Leptospirales bacterium
TGGACGGAGATATTTATAAAGCAAGCAATGAATTGGTTGTAGAAACCGGCCCATCTGTAAAGCTAATTAAAGTTTAGAAAAATCTGTAAGTAAGGGCTATGAAAATATGATTGTAAAATAATTGTCCGGAAATATCATTCAGGTCGAATTTTTATTTATAACTATATAGTTTATTAAAAATGAATTATATAAATGGCATATCCCAATATAATGATTTTTTTGAGTCTCAGTTATTTGAAAAAAATTAAAAAAATTATTATAAAAAATGCTTTTTAACTTACTCTTAATTATATTAATTTTGAATTAATAATGAAATCTCAAGAATCTGATACACTATTAATTAAATTTAACAGTTATCTTTTCATTATAACATATTTTCAACTGAAAAGAATTACTGAAATAATAGTTTCTGCTTAAAGAAAAACTTTACATGCTCGAATTAATAATTTAAAAAAATGAGGGCTGCCTGATACCATGAATATAATAATTTTTTTAATAATACTCCCTCTTGTTATTTCCATTATTCTTGCAATGATTCCTGCCAAGCCTTTATGGATAAGGAAAACCATAGGTTTTATTGTCAATATTCACCTTATTGGTGCTGTAATATATTTATATTTCAAGTCACCCGATAATGCTCTCTATTTTGCTGCAGATATTCCCCATGCAAATTTATTTATGCTGGCAGTTGAACTCATTCTTGGCGCAATAATTATTTTTATGGCATTCAGATCCAGGCAGTACCATGTGATTGCACTGGTTCTAATACAAAGCATTATTATGATTGTATTTGAAGTTACATACGGTGCATCTATATCAGACTCTGTAGCTAATAATCTTTTTATAGATAAATTTTCTCTGATAATAGCACTCCTTGTCGGAATAATAGGGAGTTTGATATGCAATTATGCTATTGGATATATTGGAGAATATCATGAGCACTACCCTGAGATAAAAAACAGGAGAAAAAGATTTTTCTTTGTCTTTTACCTTTTTATATCCGCAATGTTTGGAATAGTTTTTTCAAATAATCTTATATGGGTGCACTTTTTCTGGGAAATTACAACCTTCAGTTCTTTTATTCTTATAGGGTACAGGGATGATAAAGAATCGAAAATTGCCGCTTTCAGGGCCGCATGGATGAATCTTCTGGGGGGAGTTGCATTTTCCATTGCAATTTTTATTTCATACAGATCAACCGGTTTAATTGAGATGGACAGGTTAATTGCCGCAGGCGGCGGTGTCGCACTTATACCGGCAGTACTTATCTGCTTTGCAGGGCTTATCAAGTCTGCACAGATGCCTTTTTCGCGATGGCTCACAGGAGCTATGGTTGCGCCGACACCGGTTTCAGCACTCCTTCATTCCAGCACAATGGTTAAAGCAGGTGTCTACATAATAATAAGGTTTGCTCCTGTGCTGCAGGATTCCCCTGCAGCGTTAATGCTTTCTCTGGTAGGTGCAGTGACTTTTCTTATAAGTTCATTTATTGCAATATCCCAAAGTAATGCCAAAAGGGTTCTGGCCTATTCAACAATCTCAGTTCTGGGACTTATTGTAATGTGTGCAGGAATTAATACTCATGAAACACTCTGGTCAGCCATTCTTCTTATAATCTTTCATGCGGTTGCTAAATCTCTTCTTTTTCTATGCGTGGGTCTTGTTGAATACAAGCTTCATAGCAGAGATATTGAGGATATGGATTATCTTTTTATGAAAATGCCTAAAGTTGCAATTATGCTTAATATCGGGCTGGGAGGCATGTTTCTTGCTCCATTCGGGATGCTCATAAGTAAATGGGTTACCCTTAAAGCACTGATTGATTACAATGCGGTTTTCGGGTTAATTCTGGCATTCGGCAGTTCAGCAACACTGTTTTTCTACACCAAGTGGATGGGTAAGGTTATAACAATAGAAGATGGGATTGAGATGCATGAGGAAAAAATAAGCATGTGGGAATGGAGTACACTCTTTGTTATATCTTTACTAACAGTTATTGTATGCCTGGTTTTCCCTTTCATAACAACAAAAATTATTGAGCCTTATGTTCTATCAGTATTCGGAATCAGTCCTGTACTTGATACATTCAGTATAACTATAATTGTTATGATTATGGTGGGACTTATTCTTATAGTACCTGCAGGCCTTCTTTATTATTCAAGGTTTTTTCATGACTACAAAAGGGTCGGGGTTTATCTTGCAGGAGCAAATGTTGATGCATATCATTATAAAAATTCATACGGCAAGGATACTCACGCTGATTTAAGAAATTACTACCTTACCGAATTTTTTAATGAAAGGCAGCTTCTATTTACAGGCATTTTCGGGACCATTGTGCTGATTGTAATAATGTTCGGGGTATCTTTTCTATGATATATTTCTACGATTTAATATTTAATTTTTTCAGTCAGGAAAGTACTATAAATGCGCTTATGCGACTTGCAGGTTATCTTATACTTGCTCCGCTTGCAGGCGGTCTTCTTTCGGGAATTGACCGTAAACTTACAGCCTGGATGCAGGGGAGAGTGGGGCCTCCGCTTTTACAGCCATTCTGGGATGTTCTTAAATTATTGAAAAAAGAATATATTCTTGTAAATGTTTATCAGAATTTTTATGTGCTTCTTTTCCTTATATTTGTAATTTTCAGCGGTTCTCTTTTTTTTCTTGGAGCAGATCTTCTTCTTATAATTTTTGCTCTTACTCTTGGCGGTGTCTTTTTTGCACTGGCGGGGTTTTCTGTGAATTCTCCCTATTGCCACATAGGTGCAGAGAGGGAAATTCTCCAGATGATGGCTTACGATCCCATGCTGATTATACTTGCCATAGGCATGTATCTGGTAACAGGAAGTTTTAATGTAAATGAAATATATGCCTTCAGCAGGGAAGGATATGCTGTAATCTATTATCTCCCTGCAATTTTCGCAGGCTATATATATATACTCACTATTAAGTTCAGGAAATCTCCATTTGACCTTGCTGCGTCACATCATGCACATCAGGAGCTTGTTAGAGGGCTTACAACCGAATTTTCCGGCAAATACCTTGCAGTGATTGAAATAGCACACTGGTATGAGAATGTTATGCTTCTTGCAATTGTTTATCTTTTCTTTGCATTTAATATACCTCTGGCAATTATTATGGTGGGTATTGTATGGGTCAGTGAAATATTTATAGACAATGTGTATGCAAGATTCAAATGGCAGTTAATGTTTAAAACCGCATGGCTTGTAACATTAATAACAGGTGCTACTAATATTATAATTTTATATTATGTGCTGCCAAAAAACTAAGGAGGCATGAATGTCATCATTAAGCCGGTCACCATGGGTTCTTCACTACAATGCCACAAGCTGTAACGGATGCGACATTGAAGTTCTGGCAAGCCTGACACCCATGTATGATGTTGAAAGGTTTGGAATAATAAATACAGGAAACCCGAAACATGCTGATATACTTCTGGTAACAGGATCAGTGAGTGATAAGAGTGCTGAGATACTTCTGAATCTTTACAGCCAGATGCCTGATCCGAAAGTTGTAGTAGCTCTTGGAATTTGTGCTACTACAGGAGGAATATTTGCAGAATGCTACAATGTTAAAGGTGGTGCTGACAGGGTATTGCCGGTTGATGTGTATGTCCCCGGATGCGCTGTAAGGCCTGAAGCAATAATTGACGGTATTTTAAAAGCTCTTGTTATACTTGAAGATAAATATAAGAATATAAAGAAGAATAAAAAAAAGAAACATAGCGCTTAAAGGTAATAATTATGATAGAAGATCAGGAATTAATATCAGTTAATAAAGACTCCCTGCTTGCAAAAGTATACAGCTATTCATCTGAAGGTTACAGGCTTGTGCAGATTCATTGTACTGCCGTAGAAGAGGGTCTTGAGTTAAATTATTCCTTTGATAAAGATTGTCACTTTGTAAATCTGCGAATGGTAATTAATAAGAATGATGAAATCACCAGCATAAGCGGTATTTACTGGAGTGCTTTTCTTTATGAAAATGAAATGGCCGACCTTTACGGTGTGAAAATAAAAAATATGGTTATTGATTACCAGGGGAATATGTTTCAGTCAACAGTAAAGGCTCCTTTTACTGTCCCTAAGCCTGAAGCAGAAAAAAAGATTAAAGAGTAAGGAATAACATGACAAAAAGAAATATTATACCATTTGGTCCCCAACACCCGGTTCTTCCGGAACCAATACACCTTGATCTGGTTACTGAAGATGAAAGGGTGGTTGAGGCTATTCCCTCTATAGGCTTTGTTCATCGCGGTCTTGAAAAGCTGGTTGAATTAAAGGATTTCCAGGAATTTGTGTATGTAGCTGAACGAGTTTGCGGAATATGCAGTTTTATGCATGGAATGTCCTATTGCCAGGCTGTTGAAGAAATAATGGGGATTGAGGTTCCGGACAGGGCATTGTGGCTGCGTACAATATGGAGTGAACTGGCGAGAATACAGAGCCATCTTTTATGGATGGGACTCGCAGCAGATGCTATGGGTTTTGAAAGTCTTTTTATGCATTCCTGGAGATTAAGGGAATATTTTCTTGATATAATTGAAATGACTACAGGGGGGCGAATAATTTTCGGCTCATGTAAAATAGGCGGTGTCAGAAGAAATATTGATAATGATACAATGTCATTCATTATTAAAAGGTTAAAGGAGCTTGAACCTGAATTAACGGATGTTAAAAACGTTTTTCTTAATGATTATTCAGTACAGCACAGGTTCAGAGGGGTGGGGGTAATCAATAAGGAGGATGCATATCATCTGGGCATACTGGGACCTACTGCTAAGGCAAGCGGGTTGTCATATGATGCCAGAAAGATCGGTTATGCCATGTACTCAAAGATTGATTTTGAGCCTATAATTGAAAATGAAGGCGACTGTTATGCCAGATGTGCTGTGAGGGTAAAGGAAGTGTTTCAGTCCATTGATATTATCAGGCAATGCGCGGGTAAAATTACAGAAGGTGAAATTGAAGTTAAAGTAAAGGGATTTCCTTCAGGTGAATTTTATACAAGAGTTGAGCAGCCTAGAGGAGAGGTGATATATTATGTCAGAGGTAATGGGACAAAATTTATAGAAAGATTCCGGGTAAGGACTCCCACCTTTGCAAATGTTCCTGCAATGGTAAAAGTTCTTCAGGGATGCCAGATAGGAGATGTCCCTAATATTATACTCACAATAGATCCATGTATAAGCTGTACGGAGCGTTAATATGGCAAGATCATTTGTTTTTACATTCGCCAAAACAATAAGTAAAAGTATCTTTAAGAAACCCGCTACAAAGATGTATCCGGCAGTAAAACGTGAATATACCCCTGTTACAAGGGGACAGATTTTTACAGAAATTGAAAAGTGCATCTTCTGCGGACTATGTGAAAGGAAGTGTCCTACTCATGCAATTACCGTATCAAAGGAGACAAAGGAATTTGATCTTCGAAGTCTTCAGTGTATAGCATGCGGAGCATGCGTTGAGGTATGCCCGAAAAAATGCCTTATTATGAAAAACAATTTTTCAGAAGCGGTTTATCAGAGAGATCAGGGTGTGTACCATTATGTGCAGCAGATAGACGATAAAGAAAAAACTGCTGATGAATAAGCAGATGGATGAATTAATATTTTATAATAATCATACAATCAAATAGATAACCAGGAATATCAGATAATTAGCTTCAATTATAAATTCATATTTTAAAGAAATAAAATAATCGGTTTTAATAATTTTATAAAACAGAGCCAGGAAATATCCTGTACACATTAGAAGCAGCAGATATTTAAATAGTGAATAGTAAATAACAACTGATGAGAAAAATACTGTTGTTACAATTGAAATTGCTGCAACAAGGATTGATGTCTTTATAACTACATGACATGTTGT
>CAYYKZ010000183.1:0-5864 GCA_964468455.1 uncultured Leptospirales bacterium
TAACAAGAATAGATCCAAGAAAAAGATCTCTTTGAATAAAAAAATAATAAATACTACCGCAAATGGATGTAACCGCTAAAAGCAATACTATTTTCGACATTGGCTTAACCCTCTTCTGTAATTACTGCAAAATCTGAAACAGCATCGTTTTCATTAAGATCAAGAAGTTTAATTCCAACTGTTGATCTGCCCTGAGTTGAAATATCCTTGGCAAGGAGTCTTATTGTCATGCCTGAAAGAGCGGAAATAATTATCTCATCAGTGAGAGAAACTGACCTTATGCCTGAAGCATATCCGTTTTTATCAGTCACCTTGAGGTAGGTCATACCCTTTCCGCCTCTTCCCTTATTAATAAAATTGTTAAAAGCTACACGCTTGCCGTATCCCTTTTCAGTTATAACAAAAAGAGTGCTGTTCTCTTTTACTATATCCATATCAATAATATAATCATCAGGGGCCAGCCTCATTCCTATAATACCCGCTGCGGTTCTACCCATTGATCTCATCTTCTGCAGATTTGTTCTTAAAAGAAGACCATTTCTTGAGGCTATAACCAGATCGCTCTCTTTCTGTACAACCTTAACATCTACAAGTTCATCATCCTTTTTCAGGTTGATTGATATAATGCCGCCCTTTTTAGCATTCTGGAAATCTTTGATACTGGTCTTCTTTAATATACCATGTTTTGTAACCATGCATAGAAAATCATCAGTATCAAAATTATCTATTGAACATAAGGCAGTTATAACTTCACCAGAAGCAAGATTGAGTATACCCTTTAGTGTCTTACCCCTGCTTGATTTTGATGCCTCAGGAATCTCATATGTTTTAAGGGCAAATATTTTACCTTTATTGGAAAAAAGAAAAATTGTATCAAGGTTTGATGCAACCGTCATCATCCTGACAAAATCCTCTCTCTTTGACGACATTCCTATAACGCCCTTACCTCCGCGCCTCTGCTTCTTAAAAGTATCTATAGGCATCCGTCTTATAAAGCCGTCATTTGACATTGATACTACCATATATTCATCTGCTATAAGGTCCTCTATGTCAAAATCAGTTGAGGAGTCTGCGCCGGTAAGGATCTCAGTTCTACGCTTATCCGCGTATTTTTCCTTTACATGGATAAGTTCGTTTTTTATAATATTGTTGATTTTAACTTCACTTTTGAGAATAGCTTTAAGCTCCTGGATCAGTTTCTGGAGTTCCTTCAGCTCATCTACGATCTTTTTCACTTCAAGGCTTGTAAGTCTCTGAAGCCTCATATCAAGAATGGCTTTTGTCTGAATCTCTGTTAACTGAAATCTTTTTTGAAGCTTTTTGCCTGCTTCATCAGGAGTTTTGGATGATTTTATTATTTCAATAACTTCATCTATATTATCAAGAGCAATCTTTAAACCTTCAAGTATATGAGCTCGTTCCTCAGCTTTACGAAGATCATATTTTGTTCTGCGAACAATTACCTCGCGCCTGTGAACAATATAATGGCCAAGGGTTGATTTTAAATCGAGTATTTTAGGAACTCCATCAACAAGTGCAAGGAGTATCATACCAAATGAAGTCTGTAATGATGTATGTTTAAAAAGCTTATTAATTATAACACTGCTTACTGCATCTTTTTTAAGTCCAATGTATATACGCATTCCATTTCTGTCAGATTCATCCCTTAACTCGGATATTCCTTCAATTATCTTTTCATTAACCAGTTCAGCTATTCTCATAATTAAATTAGCTTTATTAACCTGGTAGGGAATTTCGGAGATGATAATTTCCTCTCTCCCTTTTTTATTCTCTTCAATTGTATACTTGCCGCGTATTACAACACTACCTCTTCCTGTTGTATATGCTTTGACTATTCCTTCATTACCCATAATAGATGCGCCTGTAGGAAAATCAGGGCCTTTTATAAATTTCATAAGATTTTTTACAGTAGCATCAGGGTTATCAATAAGATGAACAGCTGCATCTACTACCTCGCCAAGGTTGTGTGGAGGAATTTTTGTAGCCATACCAACAGCAATACCCTCAGAACCATTAACAAGAAGGTTAGGATAAGATGAAGGAAGGACCTTTGGTTCCTTTCGTGTATCATCAAAATTCGGAGAAAAATCTACAGTCTCTTTTTCAATATCCCTTAATAGCTCTTCAGCAACCTTTTCAAGACGTGCTTCAGTATACCTGTATGCAGCAGCAGGGTCACCATCTACTGAACCGAAGTTACCCTGTCCGTCAATTATGGGGAGCCGCATAGAAAAATCCTGTGCAAGCCTTACCATGGTATCATATACAGCAGAGTCTCCATGGGGATGATAATTACCTATAACCTCACCAACAATTTTTGCTGATTTAACATAAGGCCTGTCGCTCCTCCATGCCCTTTCATTCATGGCGTGAAGAATTCTTCTATGAACAGGTTTAAGGCCATCCCTCACATCAGGTAGAGCCCGCCCTACTATAACACTCATAGCATAATCCAGATAAGCGCTTCTCATCTGATCTTCTATTTCAACATCAAATACATTCTGCCTGGTTCCGTCTATATTATCTTTTTTTGATGACACTTTTTATACTCCGCTATTAATTTTCATATCTGATCTTAATATATCTCATTTAACTTTTAAAGGTCAAGATTCTGTACTTTATGAGCATTATCCTCAATAAACTTTCTCCTTGGCTCAACAGCATCCCCCATAAGGACTGAAAATACATTTTCTGCTTCAACGTCATCATCTATCCTTACCTGAAGCATGGTTCTCTGATCAGGATCCATTGTAGTATCCCATAACTGATCAGGATTCATTTCACCAAGACCTTTGTATCTCTGTAATGTAACCTTGTCATCCTTGTATTTTTTTAAATAGTTATCTTTCTCTTCCTCTGTATATACGTAGTGTAATTCCTTTCCGATTTTTATACTATAAAGAGGAGGCTGGGCAATATAAAGATATCCCTCTCTAATTAAATCGGTCATATACCTGAAAAAGAATGTGAGTATAAGAGTTCTGATATGGGCTCCATCAACGTCAGCATCTGTCATAATTACAATTTTATGGTACCTGGTTTTTGTTATATCAAACTCTTCATCACCAATCCCTGTACCTATTGCAGTAATAAGGGTTCTGATTTCATCATTAGACAATATTTTATCAAGACGGGATTTCTCAACATTAAGTATTTTACCTTTTAAGGGGAGTATTGCCTGAAAATTTCTGTCACGTCCCATTTTTGCAGATCCACCCGCAGAATCACCCTCTACAATAAAAAGTTCAGTCTTTTTAGGATCCCTTTCACTGCAGTCGGAAAGTTTACCCGGTAATGTATCATGTTCAAGGGCATTTTTTCTTCTTGTCAGATCTCTTGCTTTTTTTGCAGCAAGCCTTGCCCTTGCACTTTGTATACATTTATCAATGATCTTTTTAACTTCCTGAGGATTCTCTTCAAAGTAAAGTGAAAGATTTTCATAAGTTGCTGATTCAACAAGTCCTTTAACTTCACCATTACCCAGTTTCATTTTTGTCTGACCTTCAAACTGGGGTTCAGGAATTTTTACACTTATTATAGCAACAAGTCCCTCTTTAGAATCATCACCTGATATTTGAGTGATATTTTTATCAAATTTGCCTTTTTTAAGATAATCATTTAGAACTCTTGTTAAAGCGGACCTGAATCCTATTAAATGGGTTCCACCTTCCCTGGTGTTTATATTATTGGCATAAGTATAAAGATTTTCATTATATGTATCTATGTATTGAAGAGCCACTTCTATATCAATTTTATCTTTAACTGCATGATAATAGATAGGCTTTTTTATAATAGTTGATTTATTTTCATTAAGAAAATTTACAAAAGATACAATCCCGCCTTTAAACTGGAAAATATTTTCAGAACCTTTAGATGTTTTCTCTTTTGTATTTCTTTCATCTCGTAATGTAATTTTAATTCCCGCATTAAGAAAAGCAAGTTCCCTTAATCTTTTTGAAAGTGTATCAAAATTATATTCCACAGTATCAAAAATTTCATCATCAGGCCAGAAATGAATCCTTGTTCCTCTATATTTTGACTCACCTGTCTGTTTTAATTCAGCATCAGGTATTCCCTTTTTGTATGACTGCATATATTTTTTTTCATTTCTGTATACTTCAACCAGCATCTTTTTAGAAAGGGCGTTTACAACTGATACCCCAACTCCATGGAGTCCCCCTGAAACTTTATAACTGTCATTGTTAAACTTACCGCCTGCATGAAGTTTTGTAAGTACAATTTCAAGAGCTGATTTTTTATAAACAGGATGAGGATCAACAGGTATTCCCCGTCCATTATCGAGTACTTCAACAGAATTATCTTTATGGATTGTAACTGTTATATTATCACAATGCCCTGCAAGTGATTCATCTATTGAGTTATCAACAATTTCATAAACCAGATGATGAAGTCCGTTTACATCTGTAGATCCAATATACATTGCCGGCCTTTTTCTTACAGCCTCAAGTCCCTCAAGTACCTGTATATTATTGGCGTTATAGGTTTTAGTCATTCTTTCTGCTCCATATTAATTCATCTTCATTAATTGCTTCTCTTTTTATAACTGTAAATGGGCTTACCCATGAACTTTTGATTTCATTTTGTACATTAACTGAAATTACTTTATCATCATCCTTTAAATTTTTTAAAAAAAATTCATTATCAGATCCAAGTTTAAGAGTTTCAGTATTGAATATGCCAATACACTCTCTGTCGCTTATAACAATATTATTTCCGATATGTATAAACATGAACTCTTTAATCCTGAATATTATTTTATCGTAAAAATAATTTTACTGATAACTCCGCAGTATTGAGCTGTAAGATATCAGGTAATTCTGCTTTAAATAAATGTTCATAAATTAAAACTGATAATTATTATTTATTTACTTTCCATTTTATCATTTTAATTTCAAATTTTATATTTTTAATAAAATCATTACCAAAATCATTACATATTTTTTTTAAAATATTGCCTTTTAATAATGAAAGTTCATTTGCATATATAGAATGATCAACAGTAACAAAAAGAACTTTTTTAAAAATTCTTCCTGGCTGACTGTGTGCTGATATAACAGAGCCTGTATAAATTGGCCATTTTTCTCTTAAATTTTCAATTATAAAAGATTCCTCAAGATCAAGATCCTCAATTACATCTGG
This sequence comes from uncultured Leptospirales bacterium, assembly GCA_964468455.1. GTDB lineage: Bacteria > Spirochaetota > UBA4802 > UBA4802 > UBA5550 > JBBAGC01. Next base: position 5,182 of record CAYYKZ010000183.1, read on the forward strand.
AAGTATTGAACTGAAAGATATAACTTTTTTCTTTCTGTTATCACCTACTCTGAATTTCAAGAAACTGCACCTCTGAATTCCTCTTTGGAAATGGAACCTTTGTTTACTGAAAAAATTTTATATGAACTCTTATTCCATTCATCAACAATATGAGAATTTACCATTGTAAAAATCAGCTGTCCCTTCTCAGTGAGCAGATCCAGCATATTATAACGTCTTTTCCCGTCAAGCTCTGAAAAAATATCATCTATAAGAATTACAGACTTTTTGTTTTTATTTTTTTTTATAATCTCAAATTCTGAAATTTTTAAAGCAACAGCTGCTGTTCTTTTCTGGCCCTGTGAAGCATATTTTGTAAAATCAAGACCTCTTTTATCTATAAAATTATAATCATCTCTTTGAGGGCCGGAGATAGTAGTTCCTCTTCTTATATCATTATTTCTTGTTTTTATTATCTCATTAAATAATGAAGCCTTATCCCTGTTATTTAAAGATGAATTATAAACAAGGGAAACCGGCAATTCCTCTCCGCTTATATCTTTATATACTGATGAAAAAAGACTGCTGTATTCTTCAATGAAACTCTCTCTTTTCTGTAAAATAACAGATGCTTTTTCAGAATACATTCTATCCCAGATATCAAGTTCTCTTATGTCTCCTGATTTTTCACGAATTTTTTTTAA
>CAYYKZ010000184.1:0-5840 GCA_964468455.1 uncultured Leptospirales bacterium
AGCAAAAATATTCATCTTCAGATTGGTAATATCATTAATAAAAATATGAACTTCCGCACCCGCTTCTTTAAGTGCCCATTTCTGAATTTCATCAATTTTTTTCTGAAAAGCGGCTGCCTGCTTTTCAGAAATCCCCCTTTTATCAACACAGGCCCAGTAATCAAAATCGGATTTTCTATTATAAGCAACAGTACCCACACTTCCCATGACTGCCAGGCATTGAACAAAGGGCTTTGATACCTCCGGCATTGAGTCTAAACCGAAACGCCCCTTAAGATAACGCAATGTTTCACTGTCAGGGGCATAACCGGCAATTCCAACAAGCCCTCCCCCTTCAACAAAACCGGGAACTTTTCTGTCATTAACACTTAAAAGCGCAGGTATGGCATTAACCGTCCTTTTGACCGCCGCATTAGGGAAAAGCTGCTGGAAACGATGAATTTTTAATTCATTATATTTCTTAAACAGGATGTAGTTATTTTCTATTGTTTCAATTATTTTCATAAATCCGACTTGGCAGAATAGGGTTAATCAGGTAACCATCAGCACTCATAAAAATCACATAGAATTAAGTAATGTCAAATATTTTTCCAATGATAATGTATAACTCCTCATAAATTGGAGGACAAACTGCTATCCAGGGCGCTACAGGCGCAGTTGATTGATATTTACCCGCAGTTTTTGTTATGTTATGAAAACACCTGACAACTATATATATAATCAGCGATTTTTAGATAAAAAACAAAAAATTCTGGACATTTATCGAATATAAAAAAATCTTAGCCTCAATAAGCAGTTTTCATAAAAAATACCGACGAAAGAATAAATGACAGAAAAAAAATCATTTTCAATTACAGGTATAATAGATTTATACTGCCATATATTGAAATCCACTCCTTCACGAAGCGAAGCACTCAAAGATATTGCAGAGCAGGCAACAGAAGACTTTGGCGACTTTATAACACCTGGAAGCTTTAACCTCAAAAATGAAATAGAAATAAACTTTGCTGAACTCCTTGACCAGATAATTTACGAATTCCGTGAAAACACCGATTTTGAAGCAAATATAAGGGATTATATTATCGATGACCTCTATTCACGCCTGTATATGTACCTGGAATCATTCAACAACCTTGACCAGTATATCAAAAATATAAAAAACAGGCCCCTCTTTCAGGATGACTGCATAATAATAAAAAATAAAAAAATACATAAACTTATACCGGTTTTAATAGAGGAATATGAAGAACTTACAATCCTCCAGAAACCTGTTATCAAAGCATTGATTCATCTTGCAGAGGAGACACCTTCTGATTTTTTTCTGAAATCCTTTAATAACTCATCGCACGGCTTTATTAAATCTGCAGCTCTTCTGGGACTTAAATACAAAGAAACCCTGATACAGGAATTTTTAAGCAATGCGGAGATAAACAGCAACTGCACTTTACCCTTTTATGCTGAAAAATTCAACCCCTCAGCAATCTGGAAAAATGCCGAACCATCAAACAAAGAGGAAATAACATTTGTACTGCTTCACATAGAAAAAAACATAAAGAACTTTAATGATTACCAGTCAACAAACTGGATTCTTGACACCATAAATCTTATTCCTGGAATGAATTTTGAAAATTCATGGCTTAATGAAATAAATATTTCAATGAGCAATATACTCCTGAATATGGAAATTGAGATGATAAAGGAATTTCTCAATAATGATGAAAAGCTATTAATGACAATCAACTTTATTGATCTGTTTCCAAAAAATATATTCAACAGGCTTACAGGTAGGCTCGACGAACTGGGCCTTGAATTTCATTACAGGCTTAATTCTGTACTGGAAAAAAATAAATTTAGATCAGATGATCCGAATTCCAATATGTTTAATTATTTAAGCTGGAATACCAGGTAAAAAATCAGCTTTTAATAACCTTCAGCTTCTCTTCAACGAATTTTCTAAACTCACTTCTTTCAAATTCATAGGAACTGTTAAGATCAGTTTTATTTTTATTTTCAATCAAAGATTTAACGGTCATCATCATACCATACTGCGTAGAAGCTATTTCACTGCATATTTCCATTACTCTGTTTAAAAGACCGTCATGGGGAACAACCTCATTAACAAGCCCTATTCTTAATGCTTCAGCAGAGTCAACAAATCTGCATGAAAGAGACATCTGCTTTGCCATTCTTATACCTACTGCCTGCTGAAGGAGCTGTGTCATGCCCCAGCCTGGATGAATACCAACTTTAGCATGTGTATCAGCAAAAACAGCCTGGTCAGATGCAATTATAAAATCACAGTTCAGGGCAATCTCAAAACCGCCTGTAATGGCATGACCGTTTACTGCAGCAATAACCGGTTTTCTGCATGCTCCTATAATATCGGGCAGATCACGTCCGTCACCCCTGGGGTCAAAAATATTCTCTTTACCTATTACAGCAAGGTCTATACCGGAACAGAATGACTTGCCATTACCTGTAATAACAGCAGCCTTAATGTCATCCCTTGAGCTCACCTCTTCAATATAATTATAGAGATAAATGAGAAGATCTCTGTTTATAGAATTTCTCCTTTCAGGACGGTTAAGGGTAATAAGGGCTATTCCATCTTTAACTTCAAAAAGTACAGGTTTTTCCATAACATTAAACTCTCCGGATACAATAAAAAACAGTAAGTACTAATTCTCTAAACAATTTTAAGGAGAAAAAGAATTACTTAAAAACAGTATATATTTAAAAGCTTAATGAGACAAAAGTCAAGTAAAAAGAGGGTTATCCACATCTCCATAAAAAACGACAAATAAAAAAATATGTCCCATTTAACACAAAAATTAATTTTCACCCCACAAACACACTTTTACACTATAATACCGCCATACTGAAAACTGAATCCCTGAATAATTCAGGGCTGCGGGGTTTATGTCGCATACAAATTCCCGGTTTTATTAAATTATTAAATATTTAACCGTTATACGGGAAATTAATTTAGGAAATTAATGTACAATGTGAATTTCTTTGTGGATAATGTGGATAACTTTGTGGAAAACACAAATTTTAGTATATGTTGAAGCTGTTTTACACATAAATTTTTTTTTATATAGACTCTTTATAATGGTCACTTAGAGACATAATATTACGGATTTTGCACAAATAATCCCGGTCTATGGCCGGGATTATTTGTGCAGGCATTGTTATAAAAATTCACAGCTACTTTGCAGACATACCGCCGTCCAGGGGTAAAACAGCGCCAGTCATATAGTCTGATGCTTTTGATGCAAGAAACACAGCCAGCCCCTTTATCTCATCCTCTTCCCCGGCTTTACGGACAGGAATAACTGAAAGCATGGCCTCAAGCATCTTCTCCATGCCGGGCTGAAAAACATAGCCCATCATATCAGTTTTAAAAAATCCCGGTGCTATGCAGTTAACTTTTATATTATGATCTGCCAGCTTTATAGCCAGATTTTTTGTCAGAACCTCAATCGCTGCTTTTGAGGAATTATAGGGAACTGCAGGGTGAGCTATTTCCAGGGATCCCCTTGATCCGAAAATTGAAGATATATTAATTATCTTCCCTCCGCCATTATCTTTCATATGCCCCGCTATTTTCTGTGTAAGAATCCATACTCCCCGGACATTTACATTAAAAACCTTATCCCATGCATCAAGAGGGAAATCAAGCGTAGGAGCACCCCAGGTAACTCCTGCATTATTCACAAGAATATCAATCCTGCCGAACTCCTTAACCGCCTCATCAACCATTGCTTCTATCTCATCCTTGCTGCCAAGGTCACATTTAATAGCAATAGCCTTTATACCATGCTCCTTAGAGAGCCTTTCCGCCACCTCTCTGCAGTTTTCAACTTTTCTTGATGCTATTACCAGGTTTGCTCCAGCCTCAGCAAGTCCGGATGCAATAAATTCCCCAATACCGCGGCCTCCACCTGTTACAATAGCTGTTTTCTCTTTTAAACTGAACATTTCTGATACATGCATAAAAATACCTCTTGGTTTATTTATAAAATTTCAGTAAGAATTCCGGCAATTATCTGCCATTTATAATCAGGCAAAACCGGGGAGTCAAACTGTTTTGCCCTTTAAAACTGATTTCCAATTATCTGAAAAAAGATATATCTCCATTATTTTTACTTGCCTTTTAATTTTAAAGAAAACATAATTAAACCCGTTGCTGCATCAATTTGAATTTAAAAAATCAAAGGTATGATTATTATGACTACCTCACAATACCGGAACCCCTTCCCCACAGTAGATATAATAATTGAAATCAATAATAAAGACAGTAACGGCATAGTTCTTATTTCAAGAAAAAATCCCCCCTATGGCTGGGCAATACCTGGCGGTTTTGTCGATTACGGTGAAAGTCTGGAACAGGCAGCAATCCGTGAAGCAAAAGAGGAGACATCCCTTGATGTAAAACTATTAAGGCAGTTTCATACTTATTCAGATCCCTCCAGGGATCCGAGGAATCATACAATAAGTACAGTCTTTATTGCCAGGGCAGATGGGATTCCTGTAGCCGGGGATGACGCTGCTGATGCTGCAATTTTCAGTCTCCAGGCTATCCCTGATGAGATGGCTTTTGACCACAGAGCAATAATTCTTGATTATATTAATAAAAAATACTGACTTCAGGAGAAATCAGAATGCCTCTTTCAAAATTAATACTCCAGGCTGCAAAACTGACAATTGACACCGCATTCAAAGCATCAGAAGCCGACATAAGGGTACATGATATAGAGAATGTACCGAAAAAAAATGTCCTTTATGTTGTAAACCATTTTACCCGTATTGAAACAGCATTTCTCCCCTATATCCTCAATAAATATACAGGCCAGCTTGTACTGTCTCTGGCCAGCTCAACTTTTTTTTCCGGCAGATTCGGCTCACTGCTGCAGAAACTTGGAGCTGTTTCAACCAAAGATCCGGATAGAGACAAATTACTCCACAATGCCCTGTTGACCGGGAAAATGTCAGTTGTAATTTTCCCGGAAGGTCAGATGATAAAGGACAAAAAGCTTATAGAAAAGGGGAAGCTTCTTGTTTACAATACCGGAATAAGACGTCCGCCCCACACTGGTGCTGCTAAAATAGCACTTCGCGTTGAAATGTTCAGAAAAGTAATAAAGCAGATGCTTGACAATGGCGACAAAGCAGAGCTTAATAAAATAAAGCAGACTTACGGAATCAAGGATGAGGATTTAAAAGATATTGCAGAAGGCACTACAACCATTGTTCCTGTGAATATAACCTACTATCCCATAAGAGCCCGGAATAATATAATCAAAAAAACTGTTGAACGGTTTACAGGGCCTACAGACGGACGAATTGCTGAAGAGCTTGAAATTGAAGGAACCATGCTCTCACAGGGAGTGGATATTGACATAAATTTCGGTACCCCGATTAAAGTATCTGATTATTTAAAGGGGAAAAAATTTATACAGAATGTACTGGAGAACCACAAAGGGGAGGATGCCGGTGAATTTATCAACTCCATTGATATAAAAAAAGAAAGCCTAAGTATTATGCAGAAGTATATGAGATCAATCTACGAAATGACCACAGTAAATCACGATCATATTTTCGCATACATACTGAAAAAGCACCCCCATACAACAATAAGTGACTATGACTTCAAAAACCGGGCATCTCTTGCTATTGAGAGAATTAAAGAACTTAAACTTAACAATTTTCACACCACACTTTTAAAAAGAAATGAAAATATAGGTGCAGATATTTTCCATGAAAAATATGACAGCTTCATGGAGGAGGCTGTTGCAAACGGTATTGTCATGATTGACGGGAATAAAATTATAAAGAAC
>CAYYKZ010000185.1:0-5834 GCA_964468455.1 uncultured Leptospirales bacterium
GCCAGAACTTTTATGACTTTGTTAATACCTACAGGGTCAAAGATATAATTGAAAGACTTAAACATAAGGAGAGCAGTGATATCCCTCTGCTGCATCTGGCCATGGATGCCGGTTTTAATTCCAAGGCCACCTTTAACTCGGTTTTCAAAAAGGTGACCGGGAAAAGCCCCTCATCGTATAAAAAAGAACTCCAGTCAAAAGAGTAATACCTTAAATCCCTATAGTTTTTTCCCCGAACGTCTTATCCTGCAGGGTCAGACGTCCGGATGTGTCTGTCCGGACGACTTATTCTTCGGTTCAGGTTATATAGAACCTGAAAATAATGATTACAGGAGAGCAGGGACTTTATGGAAAAGAGAATTAAAAGCCTTATAATAGGGAATGTCTTTTTTACAGCTGCCGTGCTTACCATTATTCCATGGCAGGGAGCGTCAGAGAATAACCTCATGGGATATAAGTCTTTGTGCATCCGGGCGCCTGTAAGTTCCTTTATCTGTCTGGCAGGTGCCCTGATTCAGATTATCAGGATAGGAAAGTCCCGGAAATAAGGCCTGGAATCAGGAAATTTAAATTTTTTACAAAAGGAGAAGTTATTATGAAAAAAATCAGAAAAAGTTTTTTTTGTACAGCTGCAGTAACTGCAGTATTAGCCCTGACAGTATCTGTATCCGCGTCAGGTATTAATGCAAGGGAAGGGGTTGCTCTGAAAGCCGGATTCGATTTTCCCGGAAAACTGGATATTGAACAGAATGGCGATGATACAACCCTGGATATGGATGGCGGCTTTTCAGGTGCTGTTGAATATGCGGCAGGGTATAACAGTTATTTCAGCTACGGCGGCGGTATATCAGGGCAGTATCCCCATTCAGTAAATGATGATATAAAGGGGAAGCTCGGCTTTGCTGAAGGCTATGGTATGATAAATTTTACCCTTCCTGCAGTAATCAATAATGCTGATCTCTACACTACACTGCAGCTTGGCTGGTCATACCCCTATGGGGACAGCACATTCAAAGATAATTTTAACGATTCATCCCTTTCAGGAGATGTATACTGGGGAGCAGGAGTTGGTGTTGTTATTTCCAGCCATTATCTGGTTGAGTTTTTTTACAAGGCTCATCATGGAGAACTGGAGCAGGGTGATGATGTAGGCGAATTTGAGCATAGGCATTTTGGACTGGCTATAGGATACCAGTTTTAATAAAATTCAGGTATATCCGGAAATGCATCATCCGGATATACCTGCCTCATGGCATCCTGTCTGAAGGCTGTATTAATTTTCTCCTCAATTATTATTCCCGCCATTTACAGAGATAATTGACTTTAAAACAGATTTGTTAAACTGATGCAACTTTTCTTTTGATCATGTTACAAATAGTATAAATCAGAATTATACCTGTAGGGGGATAAAGTTCCCGGGACCTGGTAAACATTAACGTACGTTTTGAATTTGACACATGTACGCTTTTTTATTATAGTGTGTTTATCTATATATGCAGGAGGCGTTAAATGAAAGTATCTGCTACTCAATTGAGGCAAAATCTATATAATCTGCTTGATCAGGTAATCTCCACAGGAATTCCTCTTGAAATTGAAAGAAAGGGGAAGGTGCTGAAAATTATACCTCAGAATAAAAAAAGTAAACTTGATAATCTTGAACCACATGATGTGATAAATGGATCTCCTGAAGATATTGTTCATGTTGACTGGCTGAGTGAATGGGATGAGGGGGAAAAATTATGATTTTTCTGGACACTCACATTGTTGTCTGGCTTTATCAGAAAAATCTTGACCTTTTTTCAGCTGAAGCTCTTGCTATGATTGAGAAAGGGGATATCTATATTTCTCCTATTGTACAGCTGGAGTTAGAGTATCTTTACGAAATCGGCAGACTAAAGAAAGGTTCTGCAATAATCCCATATCTGGCAAAAAAACTTGGATTAAAAATAGAGCAAAGCACTTTTGAGGAAGTAGTAATAATGGCACTTAATGAAAAATGGACCCGTGACCCCTTTGACAGAATTATAACCGCTCATGCCAGAAAACGTAAAGCTTCTCTTATTACAAGAGATGAACGTATAAGGGAAAACTATAATAAGGCATTTTTCTGATGGCAGTTACTGATAAACATCCGGTTAGATTGACCGGCACGATATATTATAAAATAGTTTTATGAACATAAAAAGAAAAAAAATTACAGTACAGGGGATTGTACAGGGAGTGGGTTTCCGCCCTGCCATTGCGCGGCAGGCTGCGCTGTTAAGCCTTACAGGTACAGTTTTAAATACCAGGGACTCTGTTGAAATAGAAATTCAGGGATCTGAATCTGCGGTTGAAAAATTTGTTAATGAGTTCTATGATTTTATCCCTGTTAATGCTGTGATAAACAGCTTTGACTATAAAGAGATTGAACCTTCTGAAAATGAAAGCTCCTTTGCAATTATTGAAAGCAGGGAGCATGGCCCCACACGCTTCAGCATACCCCCTGATATAGCAATGTGTGATGAATGCCGGAAGGAATATAATGACCCTGCAGATCGGAGATATAAATATCCATTTATAACATGCGGTGACTGCGGCCCCAGGTATACTTATATGGAGGATATGCCCTATGACAGGGTAAAGACTTCCATGAAACATTTCCCCTTTTGCGAAAAATGTAAAAAGGAGTATGAAGACCCTTTAAACAGGAGGTTCCATATCGAAGGTTTTTCCTGCCCCCTCTGCGGGCCCTCTGTAAATGGTTTAGATGAAGGGGTCCGGACAATTCTTAACAGCGGCATAGTTGCGGCAAAGGGTCTGGGCGGGTATCACATTGTATGCTCAGCTGTGGATAATGAAGCTGTAAATAAACTCAGGGCAAGAAAAAAAAGGCCGTCAAAGCCATTTGCTGTAATGTTTTCATCCGCAGAAGAGGCAAAGAAATATGTAAAAATGACACCTCAGGAGGAGGCGCTGTTAAAAAGTAAAACCTCCCCTATTGTTATCTGTGAAAGCAGGGCAGATTCCGCCATAGCACCTTCTGTTGCTCCCCGCAATGCTTTTCTGGGAGTAATGATTCCCTACACTCCGCTCCATGAACTTATCCTTGAAAAGGCGGGTGTTCCCCTTGTGATGACAAGCGCCAATGTTTCCGGCGACCCCCTTATAATAGATGATAAAACCGCGCTTCAAGGACTTGCACATGTGGCTGATTCCTTTATTACACATAACAGGGAAATATTAAAGCGGGCGGATGACAGCATATCATTTTTTCACAGGCACATGGAAATGACTGTGCGCATGGGACGGGGAAGAATCCCCCTTCCTGTAAAAATTGATAATCCCCGGGGGGTGGAGATCCTGGCAGTGGGCGCTGAATTAAAGAATAATATAACAGTTGTTTCAGGAAATAATCTTGTAACCGGAAACCATGTGGGAGATCTGGGCACTCCTGAGACATTCAGCCATTTCGGGAAAACCATTGATGAGATGATTGCCTATTATTCACTTAAGCCCGGGGTGGTTGTCTGCGACAAACATCCCGATTATGAGTCTACAGTTTTTGCAAAGGAATACGCTGAAAGATCAGGTGCAACTCTTCTTAAGGTGCAGCACCATTACGCGCATTTTCTGTCCTGTTATTTTGAAAACCGGCTTCAGGGGGAGGCTCTGGGGATTATTTTCGACGGTACAGGTTATGGTGATGACGGAACAATATGGGGCGGTGAGATTTTCGCAGGGGATCTTCATTCATATACAAGATGCGGCCATATAAAGCCTTTTCCGCTTCCGGGCGGGGAAAAGGCGATTTCCGAGCCATGGAGAATTCTTTCAGGTTTTTTTGATTTTAATGATTTTTCAGATATCTGCAGTTTTATTGATCCATCTTTACTTGAGAATGTTTACAAAATATCGGGCAACAGGAATTTTTCTCCACTCACATCAAGCGCAGGGAGGCTTTTTGATGCTGCATCAGTTCTGCTTGGATTTGACAGGAATGTAAGTTTTGAAGCTGAAGGAGCCATATACCTTGAGCAGATTGCCCGTAATAGTTCATCTGAAGAGATTGTAAATATTCCGGTAGAAAATGCAGGCGGAGTATATGCGGCAGACCCTCTCCCCCTTATGAGAGATCTTTATTCTATGAAAAAAGAGGGAATGAATAATGAAACCCTGGCAGCAATATTCCATAATTCATTATGCGCTGCAGCAGCTGATATTGCATTAAAGGTCTGCACAGAGAGAAACATTAAAAATGTAATGCTCAGCGGCGGCGTTTTTCAGAACAGGATTATGCTGAGTTTTATGGAAAAAAGACTTGCATCCTGCGGTCTTAATGTTTTTTTTAATAAAATTATTCCGGTCAATGACGCTGGTATTTCAACAGGTCAGGCCGTTTACGGGGTTTATAATGCATGAGTTAAGCCTTGCCATGAATGTAAGGGAAATTGTTGAAGACGCTGCAGAGCAGAACGGTTCAGTAAAGGTTAATACAGTAAATATTGCAGTGGGGGAATTCAGCTCAGTTTCAATTGATGCCCTGGAATTTGCAATGGAAGTAGCAAAAAAGGATTCCTGCTTTGAAAACGCTGAAATAAAAATTAGGCCCATAAAAACCGTTTTTGTCTGTGAAGAGTGCAAGACAGAGACAGTTATGGAAGATTATGTCTTTTTATGTTCCGCCTGCGGTTCCGGAGCCGTGAGAATTACTGCAGGGGACAGAATGTATGTTGAATCTATTGATATTGAAACAGGGGAGTAATAATTATGCACTATGTTGAACTTGAAAAGGATCTGCTCCAGCAGAATGAAATGCTGGCTCAGAATATTAAGAAAAATATGGATGACCATGGAATATTTGTACTTAATATCATGAGCGCTCCTGGTGCAGGGAAAACAAGCCTTCTTGAAGCGGTTCTTCCTGAATTGACAAAAAAATATAAAGTTGCGGTTATAGAAGGGGATATGCAGGGAACTGCTGACGCGGACAGGCTGAAGAAATTTGATATTAAAATACATCAGATTAATACACACAGCATATGCCATCTTGAATCAGCGATGCTTGAAAGAGCGCTTGTGGATTTTGATCTGCATGATATTGACTGTGTAATTATTGAAAATGTCGGGAACCTGGTATGTCCTGCTGATTTTTTTCTGGGTGAAGATGAAGTTATGATGGTTGTCTCTGTTGCAGAAGGTGATGACAAACCCCATAAATATCCTGTAATGTTCAGCAAGGCGGATATGATAGTATTAAATAAAACAGACCTGATTGAATTAACAAATTTTAATACTGAAAAATTTACAGGCCAGGTAAGGGCCCTTAACAGCAGAGCGGAAATAATCGAGGCTTCAGCAACAAAGGGGATTAACGTAAAACGTATAGTTGATCATATAGTTCATGGGATTCAGCATAAAAAGGGTGAAGCCCATGGTGATCACGAACATGGCCATGATCATCATCACCACCACCATGACTGATTAATCTAAGACTATTCAGATTGAGTATCTGAATATTTTTGCAGATTGATTGTCAGGCCCGGGGGATGAGTCAAGGTATTGCCATCCCCTTTTAGCATAATATTCTTCAAGTCTGGCTTTATCCCGGTTGTCAATAAAGAGATGCAGGTTTTTGTAACCTGCATTTTGCGATTCCTCAATTATGCGGTTAATCATACGGCTCCCTATTCCCTGATTGCGGAATTCAGGTACAACATAAAGGGCGGAAAGCCATGGGGAAAGGTCTTGTCTTGAGGCCAGGTCATGCTGCTTAAGCGTAACCATACCTGCCGGAATGAACGAAACTGTGGTCAGTTTGGCGGCCGAAACCTCCACCACCGTCAGCTTCACAA
>CAYYKZ010000186.1:0-4871 GCA_964468455.1 uncultured Leptospirales bacterium
TAAGGAGAATCTTTCTCATAAGCAGATCAATAGACTGAATTCCGTTTGCGCCTTCAAATATGGAAAGGATACGGCAATTCCTGTAGAACTGCTCCACAGGATAATCCATGCAGAATCCGTAACCTCCAAAAACCTGCATTGCCTCAGATGTAATGAGAATTGAAGTATCGCTGCATCCGGCCTTGCAGAGTGGAACAAGTAGTTCAACAAGCGCCTCTGCATCATCTCTTTCCGGACCTTCAAGAACCTTCATGAGATCCTGATTATAGTAATTATAATTTATCATTATACGCTGCGCGTCAAGGTATGACCTCATCCAGAGGAGCATTCTTGAAACATCAGGATGATTTATGATTTCTGTTTTAGGTGCATCAGGGTTCATTGCATTAAGTATATGGCTGCCCTGAATACGGTTTTTAGCGTAAGTTACAGAATTCAGGTATGCTGTTGAAGCTGTACCCTGAGCCTGGACAGCTGTGCCAAGCCTTATTGTGTTCATCATCTGAAACATTATTTTCATACCCTTTCTTTCACTGCCAAGGAGATAGCCGCGGCAATTCCCGTTTTCACCAAAAACCATGGTACATGTAGCAGAACCCTTTATGCCCAGTTTATGTTCGATTCCAGCGCAGATAACATCGTTAAACTCACCCTCAGTGCCATCCTCGTTTACATGATACTTGGGAACAATAAATATTGAAATACCCTTTGTGCCTGCAGGATCGCCTTCAATTCGAGCAAGTACAGGATGAATCATATTTGAATATAAATCATTGTCTCCGCTGGAAATAAAAATCTTCTGTCCTGTAATAAGGTATGAACCGTCATCCTGCCTGACTGCCTTGGTTTTGAGATTACCCACATCAGATCCCGCATCTGCCTCTGTAAGACACATGGTACCGCCCCATTTCCCGGAAATCAGATTAGGGAGGTAAAGATCCTTCTGATCATCAGTACCGAACTCTTTTAAAAGATTTATTACACCGGCAGAAAGGATGGTATACATCATCAGATTAGGGGCAGCGGCGCATATATATTCAAGTGAAGCAGCACCCACAGACCTGGGAGGGAGCTGACTTCCATCTGGAGATTCAAGCATAAGCAGTGACATAAGGCCCGATTCATGATATATTTCAAGTGCAGGTTTAATTGATTCAGGAACCTTTACATTTTTGGTAACAGGGTCCCAGGTACATCCTTCACGGTCAGCCTGTTCAAAGGTTTTATGGAATTCATTTACAGATAATTTTTCTACCAGGTCAATAAGGGACTCAAGGCTTTCCCTGTCATAATCAGAAAAATCGTTATATCGAGCAAGATTCTGAACCTTAAGAATGTCGAATAAAACAAATTTTAAATCTCTTGTGTCAACCAGTGAATTGAGCATAATGAACCTCATTTTTAGACGGAAATATTTGAAAGTATGCAACTTGTTTCATATTTATAAATGTTTATTTTAAAGTCAAGAAAAATATTTGTAGAGAATGAGGCGGAGCCTCAACTCAGAAAAAATAACCTGCTGTAAAAAGAATCGAATAAGACAGAGCCGCCAGGGCAACTTTTTTAAGTTCTTTATCTAGAAGAGACGGCTCTCTGTTATTTATAACTGAGATGAGATTAAAGATAAGGGGAATAAAAACAACAGTATAAATAAGCTGATTTATCCCTGAATAGTTAATGCAGGTATAAACTAAACTTGCAGAGATTGAAGCAATTATAATAAAGGCATGATAAATCCTGGATTTAAACGGGCCTAAAATTCCTGCAAGAGTAAGTTTTCCGCTTCTGTTATCATTTTCCATGTCACGCATATTATTAAGGTTAAGAACCGCAACACTCATAAGCCCTGTTGCCAGAGAGGGAAATATGATATCCCATTGAATAAATCCGCTGTGAAGAAAAAAAGAACCCATAGTACCTACTGGTCCAAAAAAAATAAGCACAAAGAGATCTCCCATTGCCCTGTATCCGTAAGGTTTATGACCCACAGTATATTTGACTGCAGCAGCAATTGCTGCAAGACCAGCGGATATAAAAAGTAATGTATAACTGAAATTTAAAAGCCGGGTACCTGAATAAACAAGGGCAAGTCCTGTAATAGCGGAAAGAGATATGAAAAAGTAAATCATTCTTTTCATCTCTATCATGGATATTTCACCCTTCTGTAGTGCCCGGGCTGGTCCTATTCGTTTGTCATTATCCGCTCCGCTTATCATATCACCATAGTCGTTGGCAATGTTTGAAAGTATCTGGAGCGATAGAGTTGTCACTATGCACAGGACAAAGATAAACCAGCTGAAATGACCTGAAGCTTTTGCAAGGAAGCTCCCCAGTATTATTGGAGAAACTGATAAGGGCAGTGTCCTTAATCTGAAAGATTCAATCCATGAAGTGACCTGTGCCAATGATACTCCCTGCTGTTAAAACAATTTTATAACAGCTTTTAATTGTTTTTTCTGAAAAAATTGTTATATATTATAGGATATTGGTGCAACAACTATTTATTATTAACAGGGAGTAATTACCATGACTAATAAATCTGCGGCTTTTATAGTAATTTTGTCCTTTCTTGCAGCAGCAATCTTTTTCAGCAAAAATATACTTAATGCTGACCAGGGGGTTTATGAAAAGAAATGCTCAAAATGCCATTCGCTACGTAAACCTGAAATATACACAAAGAAAGAGTGGAAATATCATGTTGAAAGAATGGCAAAAAGGGCAGGTCTCACATCTGAAGAAATTGAGAGTATTATTAATCTGCATCAAAAATAGAAAAAATGCAATTGATATAAAATTATATGCCAGAATATTAATTTGAAGTAAAAATTAATATTTGCATCCAATACTAATTTTTTATTTTGCTAATATGCTCTGACCCGTTGCTCTGAATAACAGAAAAATTATGCTTCTGATTTAATATATTTTCCGTAAATTCTGCTTACTGTAAAAAGTATAATGGCAGAAGCAGGAAAAATATAAGCCAGATACTGGTCTATGCCGAAAATTTTCATTATAAGGGCAGATCCACCTCCTGCAATGCAGGCACTCACTGCACCTGCTGCATTGAGTGAAAATTTTTCCCTGTAAAAACCGAAAACAACTGGAATTATAATACCTGATGTATAAATAGTAAGTGCCAGCAGCAGCGATTTAATTATTCCATCCAGGTAAAGTGCAGTAGACAGGGAAAATATTCCTAACAATAAAATAATTATTCTGGTATATCTTAATTCCCCGTTCTCATCAATCTCTTTATAAAAAAGAGGCTTCAAAATATCTGCCGAAAGAATAACTCCGGAGGTTAAAAGACAGGTATCAGCGGATGACATCACAGCTGCAAGAAGTGATGCAAAGAGCAGCCCCTTTAAGCTTTCTGGAAGAGTATTCATTGCCAGATCAAGAAAAGCACCCTCTGGCGCAATACCAGGATTGACTCCTTTTGCATAAATACCTATAAATGTAACTGCAAAAGCAATTAACATTATCATAAAAGCTGCAGCAAAAACACCTTTCCTTGCAGTACTGCTGTCTTTTGCAGATAATATTCTTGAATATATATCAGGCCCTGCAAGAAAAGAGGTTCCCACGAATAAAAAATAGATAAGAATGTTTTGGTAACTGAAATAATTGTTAACAGGAAATGAAAGATAACTTTCAGGAAGGGGCAAAGCCCGGGGTGAGCCGTATTTAACAAAAGCCAGGACTAAAACAAGAAGAATACCTGTAAATATAAAAAGAGTCTGAAAAAAGTCTGTTTTTATAATTGAATTCTGCCCGCCGCTTACAGTATAGAAAATAAAAACAGCACCGCATAAAATAACAAAAAACCTGTAATAACCGGGCCATAGTATATCAAGAATTTTCCCTGCTGCAATCATCTGGGCTGAAATTATCCCCATCCATGCTGCAATAATGACAACTGAGGATACAAGTTTCAGAGTACTGCTGTTGTACTGCTTTTCCAGAATTTCAGGCAGGGTGTAAACACCATAATCACGAACCTTTTTTGCCCATAATCCAGCAAGAACCAACATGCAGATTGATCCGCTTACAAGCCACCATGCTCCCGGCATGCCCTTTGAAAAGCCGATCCCGGCCAGACCCAGTGTGGCAGAGCCTCCGATTGTTGTTGCGACAATTGAACCTGCAAGCCACAAAGAAGAAGTGCCTCTGCTGCTAACATAAAATGAACTTAATGAGTTTATTTTTTTTAAACTTAAAATTCCAATAAGAACCATAAAAATCATAAAACCTGAAAGAATTGCAATATTCATTCTGCTCTGACCCCAATATTAAATATAGTGTATGTCACCTGAATTAATGAGCCGTTCACCTTTGTCCGTATCTACAACCAGGAATCCCTCACTATTTATTCCTGTTACAGTGCCGGTAAATGATTCATCAATCAGTGTTGCCTTTATTTTTTTATTTATTATTCCGGATTTTTGTTTCCATATATCAATAATTTGCGGGAAACCCTTATCAAGGAATTTAAAATAGTATTTTTCAAAATTACATAGGAGGGATTGAAGAAAAGCGCAGCGGTCTATTTCTCCACCATAAATATTACTTAGAGATACAGCAATATCCTTTATATCATCAGGAAAATTATCATCCTGGATGTTGAGATTTATTCCTATGCCGGTGATGATAAAATCAATGGAATCCGGGTCAGCCTTCATTTCTGTAAGTATACCGGAAACTTTACGGCCGTTGACTAAAATATCATTGGGCCACTTTATTTCGTGATCCATGATCCCGAATTCATCAAGGGTAAAGGAGAGTGCAACAGCTGCAGCAATGGTAAGTCCGGAAGCCTTTGAAGGAGCAATGGGCGGGCGGGGAATATTTGATAGGTATATTTTTTTGCT
>CAYYKZ010000186.1:4881-5815 GCA_964468455.1 uncultured Leptospirales bacterium
GTATTATTATATTGCATGCACAGCTATGAATATTCCGGTTGCTCCAGGGTCAAATACGGTAATGCGCAGAATAATTGACAGGTATATTCCTTTGCCGGAAAATGATTTCCATGATCTGCCAAGCCGCCCTTTACCTGAAGTCTGGTTTTCAGCTATAACTATGGAACCTTCACTAATTCCCTGAGATGCAAGCTTAAACGCCTCCCGGTTGGTTGAATCTGTTGTATCATATACAACGATACTTTTTTGCCCGATAAGTCTTGTCTTAAGATTGCATTTTATTTTATATTCATCAATTCCCTTTCCTGTGGATATGAATTTGTATCCCAGTTTGCTGGATGATCCAATTTCATAACCCTTTTCCCTGAGGAAACTGATATTTTTCCATACAGCAGTTCTGCTTATTTCAAGGCTGCTGCTTATCTGTTCACCTGAAATCCAGGTTCCTTTATTTTCCTGTAAAATGTTGAGTATACTCTGCCTGTTGTCCATAAGTCCCCCGCCTGGCTAAGAAATATAAGCAGGGTGCTATTGTCAACATTAAAAAAAAGAAGGTTAACAATAATTCAGATAAAAAAGTTCATTAATTACGAATGTTGCGAATTATTTTTACATAGAAGAGGAGCCGCATCTTCTATTTCCCTGGTGGCAGATGAGTACCTTAAACCTTTTCTATGAACAAATTCCTCTTTTTTCCCTTTATTCCACTGGGCAACGGGCCTGAAATAACCGGAAACTCTTGAATAAATCTCAGCAGGAACAACTCTTCTTGACATAAATTACCTCCCTGTAATTCATGTAATATAATTTTACTAGCATCATATGTCAACAAAAATATAGCAAACGTATGTTTATTTTTTGGGTAGCAGCTTAATTTCAGGGGGGGAAGTTTGTCATTCCGGTTTTGCAGCTTCAGTTTTTGCAAATACCGGAA
>CAYYKZ010000187.1:0-1522 GCA_964468455.1 uncultured Leptospirales bacterium
TTTTCCCCCCTACTCCAATGGAGCACCTGTAAATACAGGATCACTAGCCTTAATAGTGGCTGATTCATTAAACTTAATGGTTTCTGTTCTTCCGAAATATTTAGGAAATTCTGATCCCAGGTAGAACTGTGAAGAAAGAACCTTACCTGTGTAGAATGCCGCTTCCCCATTATCAGCAAGGAGAGCTTCTCTTTCAGCTCCTTTAAGGTCGCCGACAAGCTCCTGCATTTTAGGCTGACATATGGTAAGATTCCATATATGACACCATGCCATAGCAAGCATATACATGGCTTCCTGAAGAGGAGTGGCGTGCATAAAGAGGTGAAGGAATTTCCCGCCTGCCATATGCTGCTTAAGCATTTCTATAATCTCATCAAGTTCTTTCATTCCTCTTTCAAAAAGAGCAAGATATTTTTCATCAACTATTCCCTTAGCATTGGCAAGAGTTTCTTCCATTCTTCCCTTAAGAACTTTATAATTATACTGATCCTTGTTCATGAGAATTTTTCTCATTGTAAGGTCCATGGACTGAATACCGTTTGTTCCTTCCCATATTGCAAGAATCTTGGAATCTGCCATCATTCTTGCTACAGGATAATCCATACAGTATCCGTATCCGCCGTAAACCTGCATAGCCATAGATGTAATTTCAACACCTTTGTCTGTACATCCTGCTTTTGCTATAGGAGTAAGAATCTCAAGAAGAGCCTGCGCCTCATTGACCTTATCTTCTGTTTCAGCGATCTTTTTAAGATCCATCTGATAGTAGAGATAGTATACAAGTAATCTTTGACCTTCAAGGTGAGATTTCATCCATAGAAGCATTCTTTTTACATCAGGATGCTTGCTGATTGCTACAAGAGGAGCATCAGGGTTAAGCATCTGTGTTACATCAACACCCTGAAGCCTGTTTTTAGCGTATGTTACCGCATTCATGTATGCTGCAGAAGCATTTCCATGTCCCTGTACAGCAACACCGTTACGGGCAAAGTTCATCATTTTGAACATAATCTTCATACCCTGACGCTCTTCGCCAAGCAGGTATCCGATACAGTCGCCATTATCGCCAAAAGCAAGCTGAGATGTTCCCTGTCCATGAAGACCCATTTTATGCTCAATACCGGTACATACTACATCATTAAACTCACCGGGAGTGCCATCTTCTTTAAGTCTGTATTTAGGAACTATAAAGATAGAAATTCCCTTTGTACCTTTTGGATCACCTTCAATACGTGCAAGTACAGGGTGAATCATATTTGAGTAATAATCATTTTCACCTGAAGAGATGAATATTTTCTGTCCGGTAATTTTATATACTCCATCAGAAATTTTAACTGCCTTGGACTTGAGATTACCAACATCAGAACCCGCATCAGGCTCTGTAAGGCACATTGTTCCGCCCCACTCCTGGGCATACATCTTATCCATGTAAAGTTTTTTCTGTCTGTCTGTACCGAAGACTTCGATAAGGTGACCGGCGCCTGTTGTTGCTTCAGGATAGAGCATGAAACCCATATGGAAT
>CAYYKZ010000187.1:1532-5799 GCA_964468455.1 uncultured Leptospirales bacterium
ACTTATGCTTCTGCTCTTCAGTACCGAATTCAAAAACAAGCTCCATAGCACCATGTGAAAGACCTGGATACATTCCCAGAGAATAATTGGAAGCACATGCAAATTCCATAACAGCTGTACTAATAGTAACAGGCATCCCCATTCCGCCATGCTCAGGCTCATCTGCTATACCCATAAAACCTGACTCATAATAAGTATCAAGAGCCGGGTGAAAACATTCCGGGATTTTAACTTCTTTAGTGTTTGGATCCCACTTGGCTCCAATCTTATCCCCCTCTTCAGCTGTCGGATAAAAAACATCAACAGCAATCTGCTCTGCAAGATCAATAGTTGCGTCAAATGTGTCCCTGTCAAAATCTGCGAAAACCGGGAAACTTACAAGTTTGTCAACTTCAAGAGCTTCGAATAATACAAATTTAACATCCCTGGTATCTACTAATGGATTAAGCATATGCGCCTCCTAAAAAATTAATTGTTATCCTGTCACTATGTTTAAATGGTAAATAAGATAATTCCCCCGGATATTTGCCTGAAGTGAAAAATTACAGGTAATACACTTTAAAAAATTTTATCTTATTTACAAACTAGCTGCTATTTATGAATTAAAAATAAAACAAAAAAAAAGGAAAAAGATGATACCGGCTTTGAAATACAATTTCTATTTATATTCTGCAAATTTTCAGTTAATTCTAATTCATAGCAAAAGACTTTTAATCTGTCAATTAAAATTGATTTTTTAATATAAATTGCCCTAAAAAAAGTCAGTTTTATTGGTCTCTATCAAGATTAAATCTGAAAATCAACACCCCTTCATCTACAGATATCTCAGGCTTGACACTGGCTTTTTTAAAAACTTTGATCATTTTACTGTTTTCATAAAGAACAGTAGCACTTAATGTTTTCAATCCCCTTTTACCGGCTATTTCAATAAGATATTCCATAAGAAAGGTGGCAATCCCTCTTCCCTGCCAGCTTTCATCAACAATAAAGGCCATTTCATAACTGCCGTCATTTTCATAATAAGCATATCTTGCCTCAGCAATTATCTTCTGGGTTCTTCCTGTTTCAACAACCCCTACAATTGAAAGTGTTCTATCATAATCAACCGCCACGTATCTCTGCATATTTTTATGAGGCATGGAATTTACTCGTGAAAAATAACGTAAATATTTGGCTTCATCTGAAAAAAGATAGAAAAGCTCCCTCATCATATCCTCATCAGAAGCTTTAATAGGCCTGAACTTTATATCAACATTATCCTTGAAATTCTTCACAATTTCAAGGTCTTCCGGGTAATTACTGGAATAATCAGCACTGTATATCTGATCCTTATAAACAAATCCCAGCTTTTTAGCCTCTTCAAGAAGAACCTCTCTATGGTCAGGGTGGGCTATTTCAATCATTGCAATGACCCTTTCTCTGATTGAACGGCCGAAAAGATTAGCAACGCCGTATTCAGTCACTACATACCTTGTCACACCAAGAGTTCCCCTTACCTTGTCAGCCTCGTGTTCATGCTTAAGAACAATATTGCTTTTCCCCTCCTGATCTACTGAATTAAGAACAATAATAGATCTGCCCCGTCTGGCAAAGGCAGCACCCACTGAAAAATTAAGCTTGCTCTCATAACCGGAAAGCAGATTGTCCCCTGAATGAAAAATTATAGATTCCCCTGTTACATCGATTCTCTTTACATTCATGATGCTCACAAGTTTATCAACCCTTCTTATGTTAAGCGGATTTGCAAGTATAGCTATAGGATAAAATTCGAACAGGGGATTGCCGGAAATATAATTATAAAGTTTTTTAGAACCATAACAGTAACTTGCTGTTACCTGCCCTCCTTTATACCTGTTTTTTTCAACTGAAACAGCACCGCTTTCAATAAGATCCATTACCCAGTCAGAAAAAATATTTGTGAAAATACCAAGACCCTTCTTTTTTTTAAGATGCTGGGCAATTGCGTCAAATATCCGCCCCACATGCATAACAACAGTTGTATCATCATTTACCAGATTTGATACATGATGCCCTATTTTAAGCATTTCATCAGTAAAAGGCTTTCTCTCCTTTTCAGGTATAGGCAGAGAGCTTTCAATAATATAATCAGCCTGGTCAATGTGAATAAAAGTATCACCATATGTAACAGGCATAGCCGCATTAACTTCAACAACCACCATCCTTGAATGAGCTATAACAATTTTTGCCACATCACAGGAGATTCCAAGGCTCATGTATCCCCTGCTGTCAGGGGGGGATGCAGTTATAACTGCCACATCAACTCTTTGAGCTCTCTGTGAAAAAATATAAGGTATTTCCATCAGGTTGGCAGGAATAAAGTCCACCTCGCCGGACTCAATCCTTTTCATTATACTTTCACCAGTACTGAAAGTTTTAAGCCTGTATTTAAAACCGCTGTCACTCTCATCTGAATCAAGATAATTGCCCATTGTAATGAGCTGAATAAGTTCAAGGTCCAGCAGATTCCGCATGTCAGACTTCAGCATAGCTGAAACAAAATGAGCGGGCACTGCGGGCCCGCTGCTTAAAAATATTTTAGATCCGGGCTTAATAAGCGCCAGGATATTATCAACTGCTGTTACTTTACCGGACTGCATCTCTACTGACCGCCTTTTCTTTTCTCCTCTTCCTCTTTACGAAGCTCCTTTTTCAGGATTTTGCCCACATTACTCTCAGGAAGAGAGTCTCTAATTTCAATTTCAGAAGGGAGTTTATATTTTGCAAGCTTCTGCTCACAATAATCCCGGATCTCTTCTGAAGTTACAGTTTCCCCTTCATTGGGAACAACAAAAACCTTAATATTTTCACCTCTCTTAACATCAGGAACACCTATTGCAGCCGCCTTCTGCACTTTAGGATGCTCATAAAGAACCTCTTCAATTTCTCTTGGATACACATTATAGCCTGATGTTAAAATAATATCCTTTTTCCTGTCTACAATAAAGAAGTAGCCATCCTCATCCATATATGCTATATCTCCCGAATATAGCCAGCCGTCATGTATAGCTCTTGCTGTTTCATCAGGCTTATTCAGATATCCGGATGTAACCTGGGGCCCGCGAAAAATCATTTCACCCTCTTTACCCACAGGCATATCCTCTACACCTGTTTCCAGGTCAACAATACGCACATCAGTATCCGGGTATGGAAGACCAATACTGCCCGGCTTATGTTCTCCGCCATAAGGATTAAGATGAGTCTGAGGCGAAGTTTCTGTCATACCGAACCCTTCGTTGATATGAGCACCTGTGAGTTCATGGAACTGATTCATTACTTCAACAGGCAGAGATGATGCTCCTGAAGAAAGAACCTTGTAACATGACATATCTGTTTTTTTCAAATCCGGGTGCTGCAGCATACCTACATACATTGTGGGAACCATGGAACATATTGTGGGCCTGTATTTTCTTGTTGCCTCAAGAAGTTCTTTAGGCTGAGGTTTTGGAACCATCACCGCAGTCCACCCCATTGATACAGGCAGATTAAGTGCAGCGGACATTCCCAGTATATGGAAAACAGGCGGTGCCGATATTACTACTTCATTACCGGGTTCAAGTCCGGGAAACCAGGCATGATACATCTGAACCATAGAGCTTAGATTTCGATGTGTAAGCACTGCCCCCTTTGACTGTCCCGTTGTCCCGCCTGTATACTGGTAAACAGCCACGTCATCAAATTTAACATCACCTTTTTTATAACTCTTTTCTTCTTTAACAATATCAAGCCATTTATAAACACCCTCGGCAGCGGGAACATCAGCTTTCATCCCCTTTTTCTTCCCCACAAGATTAAAAAGAAAACTTTTTATTCCAGGCAGATAATCACCAATTGAAGTATAAATTATTTTTTCCACAGATGTTTCTTTGCGCAGATTTATCATTCTCCCGGCAAGAAGATCCAGTGTAATCAGAATTTTAGCTTTAGAGTCATTAAACTGGTAAGAGAGCTCCCTGTCTGTATAAAGAGGATTATTCATCTGAACAATTGCTCCCAGCCTCAATGCAGCATAATATGCTGCGGCAGTCTGGATCATATTTGGGAGAAGTATTGCGACAACATCACCCTGCGTAACACCCATGTCATACAATGAACCGGCAACCCTGTCTGTTAATTTATCAAAATCACGGTAGGAAATTTTGTATCCCATAAAAATAAAGCCTATATTATCAGGATACTTTTCAACCGACCTTGCTTAATTAGTGCGCAATTATAAGGAAACAATAATATATAAATTTCGTAATAGGAG
>CAYYKZ010000188.1:0-5767 GCA_964468455.1 uncultured Leptospirales bacterium
AAATCTTCTGGTTCATATCGTCATTTTCTTTTGCTATTTCCCTGTTTACTTCGTAATCATATTCTGCCCGTTTTCTCTCTTTCAGCTTTTCTACAATTTTTCTTTCTCTGGAAGCTTCAATGAGCCTTTCCCGTACAGACTGTATTTCAGGCTCCATTGCTTCGGCTCTTTTAACTGACTCCTCAATAGCTCTCCTTGAAATATCCGTGTAACGCATAAGAGAAATAATCTTTTCAGGTGAAAAAACACCTTTTTTTATCAGTTCACTCTGCTGATTTTCATAATAATTAATTTTATTTAACATCTCATCCTGTATAACTTTTTCCCTGTTCTGGACACTGAGAATTTTCATTAATTCATTCCGAACTTCATCTTCACGGGCCTGCCTGATATCAAGAAGTTTCTGGAGCGGAAATGCAAATTTTTTCATTCACAATCCTACCTGAGTACTCTTGCAAATGCAGGTGATCTTGTTTCAGGGGATCTGGCTTTAACTTCATCCGCCTCCGGCATAACCATATTCAGCAGTCTTATCCTTGTTGATTCCAGTGTTTCCCTTTCATAAATACCCTGTTTTAAAAAACTATTAATATCATTCATCATTGCAAGAGCCTTATCTACAAGAGGATTTGCCCCTCTCACGTATCCGCCTAAATTAATAAGATCTTCAGCTTCAGTATAAGCTGCAAGAATTTCCCTGAAAAGCATTGCAGCATTACGATGTTTATCATCAACAACGTCCTTCATACATCGAGAAACAGAGGCAAGAACATTAATGGCAGGATAATGTCCCCGGTTAGCAAACTTTCTATCCAGAACAATATGTCCGTCAAGAATACCCCTTGATGCGTCTGCAATGGGTTCATTCATATCATCACCCTCAACAAGAACACTGTAAAACCCGGTTATACTCCCTCCAGAGCTGCTTGTACCTGCTCTTTCAAGAAGCTTTGGAATAAGGGAAAAAACAGAAGGTGGATAACCCCTGGTTGCTGAAGGCTCACCAGCAGCAAGCCCTACTTCACGCTGGGCCATTGCAAACCGGGTTACAGAATCCATAAGAAGATTAACCGCCATCCCCTGATCGCGAAAATATTCTGCAACCGCATGAGCAAGAAAAGCTCCTCTCAATCGGAGCATAGGAGGCTGGTCAGATGTTGCTGCTATAACCACTGACCGCTTTAAACCTTCAGTGCCAAGTTCCTTTTCAACGAAATCCTTAACCTCGCGTCCCCTTTCACCTATCAGCGCTATAACATTCACATCAGCATTTGTGTACCTGGCAATCATGCCTATGAGGGTTGATTTACCAACACCTGAACCTGAAAAAATACCAATTCTCTGTCCCCGCCCGACAGTTATAAGTCCGTCTATTGCTCTTACTCCTACAGAAAGAGGCTCATCTATAACCTTACGATCAAGAGGATTGATATCTCTCCCTTCAACTGGATATTTTACCGGAGAGAAAATTTCCCCCTTTCCATCCAGAGGTTTCCCAATACCTGAAAGTACACGGCCAAGAAGTTCCTTCCCGACAGGAACAGTAAGAGAAGTACCAACAGCATAAACTTCCGCTCCCGGTACAACACCTTTCATATCACCAATAGGCATTAAAATCACACGGTTACGGTTAAACCCTACCACTTCTGCATAAAGATACTGGCTTTCACCTGTTTTTATTCTGCAAAGGTCGCCATATTTTACAGCAGGCCCCACGCTTTCAATTGTAAGGCCTACTATTCTCTCAACTTTCCCGGAAAATTTGATAACATCAATTTCGTCAATAATCCGTTTGTACTTTGAAAGAATATCAACCTTTTCATGAGGCAGTATATTAATCAATATTATGTCTCCTTAAGCTGCGTTAAAAACCGGGCATATCAAAACCGCCCGGCTATCTATACTAAAGGGTTGTTGTATTCCTGATTGCCTCTTCTATAGCATCAAGCTGTGTTGAAATTCTGGCATCAATTGCTCCGACATCTGTTTCAATAATACAGCCGCCCCTTTCAACCCTTGAATCTTCATAAATATTAACTTTCTTGAGAGATTCCATCATCTTTATAAGCTCATCTTTATGAGCTGTTGTCATATCCAGGTCAGCAAAGTTTACCCTTATATCAATTCTATCTCTGTCTTTAACCCGTTTAATCGCTTCTTTTATATTATTGATTACAACTTCACGCCTTTCAACAATTTCATCCTTAATAACTTTTCGTGAAATCATAAGTATCATTTCAGTCATCAGTTTTTCCGACGATTTAATAATTTCATCCCTTATATCAACCGCAGTAGATACAATTGTTCCCAGCCTGTCTATAAGCCTCATAACCTCGGCCTGCCCCTCTTTGTACCCCTCTTCACGGCCGGCTTCATGCCCCTTCATATATGCATCGTGTTCAATTTCAGATACTTTTTTTTCCGCCTCAAGGATAATCTTTTCAGCTTCAAAATTACTTTTCTCAATTTCTCTTTCAGCTTCAGCCCTGTGACGTTCTGTCTCTGTCTTAATCTGCTCGCGAACCTTTTCCAGCTCGGAAAAAGCCGCGGACTTCCCCTCTTCCTCTATCTGAGCAGCCCTGTTTCTCGCCTGCTCAAGCATTTTATTAACTTCTTCCTCAGTTTCGCGTCTATACCGTTCGAGCTCTGCCTCCATTTCCTCAATAGAAGGCCCCTGGTATATATCTATAGGATTCCCCTCTTCATCCATTTCAAATTCCTGATACTCTTCCGCATCAATAAGATTCTTCTGGTATTTAGCGGGGAGTTCAACCTGTTTTACAACAGATGCCTGAGCAATTTCTGAAGGTTTAAATACTAGTTTAGACAACGAGTTCCTCCTCACCGGCACGGGCAACAACTATATCTCCGGCATCTTCAAGTTTTCTTATAATATTAACGATCTTCTGCTGTGATTCTTCAACATCCCTCAATCTTATGGGACCCATAAAATCCATATCCTCCCTTAACAGAGAAGCGGCCCGTTTAGACATATTCCTGAAAATCTTCTCCTGAACCTCAGCATCCACACCTTTAAGAGCCTTGGCAAGCTCCTGTGTATCAACCTCACGAAGTACCTTCTGTATGGAACGGTCATCAAGAAGTACAATATCTTCAAAAACAAACATTCTCTTTTTAATCTCTTCAGCAAGTTCCGGATCTTCCTCTTCAAGTGCTTCAATAATAATTTTTTCAGTACCACGGTCAACATTGTTGAGTATCTCAACTATTGTATCAATACCACCAGCCTGAGTAAAATCCTCACTCGCAAGTGTGGAAAGTTTTCTTTCAAGCACCCTTTCCACCTCTCGAAGCACATCAGGAGATGTACGCTTCATTTCAGCTATCCTTCGGGCTACATCAGCCTGAATATTATGAGGAAGTTCTGCCAGAATCTGGGCAGCCTTCTGCGGATCAAGATATGCAAGGATAAGCGCGATTGTCTGCGGATGCTCGCCCTGAATAAAGTTCAGCAGATGACTCGGGTCGGTTCGTCTGATAAAATCAAAGGGCCTTACCTGTAAAGAAGAGGTAAGCCTGTTTACAATATCAATCGCCTTCTGAGTTCCTAATGCCCGTTCAAGAACATCCCTGGCATAGTCTATCCCGCCGGATGAAATGAACTCCTGAGCCATCATCATTTCCTGGAATTCATGAAGAACCCGATCTTTATCTTCGGGTTCAATCTTGTCCAGTCTGGCTATCTCAAAAGTAAGCTGCTCAATTTCATCTTCCCTGAGATGCTTGAATATTTCTGAGGAAACATCTGAACCGAGGGATACAAGAAAAATTGCAGCTTTCTGTCTCCCGGTTAATTGCGATTTTTTAGACTGAAGCATCTCCTGACTCCGTTTATATATATGAAAACATTTAAAGCTGTTAATCAGATAACAGCTTTAAAAAAATCTCCTACTTATTATATCGTCAAAACAGGACGATTGTCAAATTAAAAAAGTTAATCTTCAGCTAGCCAGGTCCTCAGCAGCTGAGCAACATCGTCCGGTCTTTCCTTGGCCATCTGCAGGGCACTCTCCTGCAATTCAAGTCGGGCCCGGTCTTCAAGGGAAAGCTCAACAGAAATCCCCTCCTCTTCAGCAGCCTTGAGTGCTGCTTCACGCATACGCTGCTGTTCCAGAGCAAGAGCTTCCTCTCTTGCGCGTCTTCTTCTCTCCAGCTCTTTCTGTACTGCTCTGAAAAGAATAAAACCCACAAACAGGGCAACAACGCCGATTAAAGCTGCAAGAAGCAGTTTCTTAATCTGTTCACGCTTACGGTATTCATCGCGAAGAGAATTCCAGTAATCGGTTCTGTCAAACATGATATTCTCAACCGCAACCTGATCACCCCTTACATCATTAAAATTTATAGCTTTTTTAACGATATTTTCAGCTTTTTTCAGCTCCTCCTCAGGTATTTCCATCTGTATAGGTTTTTTACCCGGATCAAGGTCATATTCTCCGGAAGGGAGTCTTGGAAGATCCTGGACACCGTCAATGGCAATAGCAACAGATACACGGGAAATATCATAAGGAGCCCTTTCAATATCTCTGGTAGTCTTATTTATAGCGTGATTTCTGATATTCTCCTGTTTTTCATACTTGGCAAACTGATCATCGCTGGCCTTATATCCGGGAGGTTTATTCCCTTCTGTTCCGGCAGGGCCTTCAGGATTCCAGCCATGCCCCTGAAATTTTTCGTCTGTAGTTTTTTCTGAAAGAATAAGTGAATCCTGCACCTTTCTTTCCGAGTATGGAGTTCTGGGGTCATCCGGCACCATAACAACAGGGGTATGCACCTCCTGCTGTTCTGCAATTTTATCCCAGTTAAAATCCATATTTAGACGTACTATCTGTATCCGGTCAGGAGAGTAAATTCTCTCAAGCCCTTCACGGATCTCTTTTAATATTTTTACCCTTGCCTTTTCCTCAATTTTTCTTCTGTACTCTATGATTGTATATTCTTGTTTTTCATTTTCAAATTCATCGTCAAAATCGGATATAATATTCCCGAAATTATCTGTTACAGTAACATATTCCGGCTTAAGCCTGTTACCAACAGCCCTGGAAACCAGGTGAGTTATACCTTTTATCTCTTTTCTGCTGAGTTTTTCATAACCGGGGGCAAGATGAACCGTTACAGCTGCAGTATAAGGAGTGTCTTTGTCTGAATAAAGACTGTCTTCCGACATGGCTATTTCAACTGAAGCTTTATCAATATTCTGAAGAGACTCAAGGTGTTTTGTTATTTCACCTCTAAGTGCCCGCATATATTTAATATCCAGCTCTCTGTCAGTCTCGGTCCATTTAGAAACATCAAAAAGCTGATATCCGGGTATGCCCTTGGGAAGCATATCATCCTGAGCCAGTTTAGTAACAATGTTAACTCTCTCTTCAGGACGGACAAGAATATCGGAACTTCCTGATACCTCGTAGTAGATTCCCATTTCGTCAAGTTTTTTAGTAACCTGCCCGAAATCATTGGCTGAAAGGCCTGAAAAAAGAGGGATATTAGGCTCACTGCTTGAAACAGCAAAAAGGGTAATAAAAGAAGCGATTATAACAACTGTGACAACACCTATTATAATCCTCTTGGTATTATCCAGCTTGGAAAATACCTCTTTTATCTGTGCTGCTATCTTCTGGAAAAAAGTACCCATGATGCTGCCCCCTGAAACGGAAATTAATATAATGAGACATAATACTTTTACAAAAAACAACATAAAATGTCAATTAATTTCCTAAAAAAACCTCCATAAATGTCACCTTTT
>CAYYKZ010000189.1:0-5761 GCA_964468455.1 uncultured Leptospirales bacterium
GACAGCAACGCGCGGGTGAGGGCATTAACCCCTCTGCTGTAACGATTACAGCATGCCTGCCCGGGGGATCCCTTTCATTTTTTAAATTTTCGTGAGCTAAAGCTCACATAAGATGAAAAACCAAAAAGGAGTTGACTGATAAAAAACGCTCTATATATAGATGCAATAAAAAAGTTTGTAAATGAATTAAGAAATCCGGTATTTCATGGGGAAAAAACTGAAATAACAATCCAATCATTGAAGGAGCTTCTGTTTTTTACAAGGGGATTTGTTTTTAATTATTCTTAATTCTCATATTTAATAATGCCTGCCTGTTTATTTTAGAACACTGAAGATAATTAAAAAATTAATGGAGAAGATTTTATGAAGTATGCCTGGAAGATACTGTTTATTTTATGCCTGATAATTCAGTTTAACCCCTCTTTTGCGGAAAACGATGCAATTCAGAAAGTAGATCCATTCCCTTCAACACAGCCCGGGCAGTATGCATTCTATCATGATACCAGAGACGGTGTTCACCATGTAAGCACCAGTTCTAAAATGGACAGACTTATCGGTATTGTGAAAATAAACAGCGAAACCTATGTTGTCCGTGTTTATGACCTTCAAACAGGCAGTGACTTTACTTTTCACGGTTACTTTACAAAAGAAAAAGGTATCTATAATTATGTCTGTGAAGGTTTTAATGGGGATGCTAATACCGGAATGATTATTATGGCAGACCTTATGAATCTGCTGAATTACTACAGCAGTGAGATAGATAAGGTAAACAAAAAATTAACAGATAAGCCTGTAAAGATCACCACCCACTGGGAAGGTTATGATTCATGGAATGAAAATTCATACGACTGGTGGCTTCCCTTTTTTAAACTCTCCTCAAGCAAATATGCATCAAAAAATGCGCGTGGCAAAAAAGGAGCAGTATCTTTAAAGCTTCTTTTTTTAGGACGCTTTACTGCTGATACGCAGATGAATTTTTTTAAATATAAAAGTATTCCCGGAACATTGAGTGAAACTCCGGATTCTGATAAATATAAACTGGCAGAAACTAATGCTGACCCTGTTAAAATGGAAGGAGTTACTCTGAATATTGATTCAAACTGGGAATATATGCCTAAGGACAAAGAAAGCGGAATATTTTTCGATACCTACTGGATTAAAAAATTTTCAACACGTGATGCTCTTATAGGTGTTGAAGTATATAATGTAAAATCAGTCGGTAATGAAAAAGCACTGTCAAAGCTCCAGATGCGAGGCCTTGCGTTGAACGAGTGTATTATAGTAGATTCCATAAAAATAGATAAAAAAAACAAAACTCTTTCATTTTTAATATGGGATGTTGAGAATGATCTTACAACAATTCACGTAAGCAGATCATTGGGAATAAAAAATCATATATTGAAAAATATAAATTTCTCCGCATTTGAAGTGATTTATAATCAGAATAAAGCTTATTTTAATTCAATAATAAACGGTGCGAATTAAATAAGATAAAATCTCACCGTCATTAACACGCAATCTCACAGAAGCAGAAAAATTCCGGAAAAGCATAATAGCAAATATTTCAAATAACCCCCCTTCCTTAAGGGGGGTGGTGAGCAAAGCGAACCGGGGGGTGAATTTTTATACAAAAGAACCCCTTTACGGCATTGCCTTTATTTTAATATCAAAGACCCTGAATATAAGTACAAGACAGCCGACGTATGCTTTATGACTGACTTTTTCATAAAGGGTTATGTTTTCCCGGAAGTCCCTGCCGCTGCATAGCCGGAACTGACGCAGCATAGTCCCATCATGATTAAATTGCCACAGGTCCCTCTCCTGTACAAAGAATTCATTGTTCATTCCCGGAACAAGAGAAGAGTTGTAATCGATTCTTTCCTCTGTAAAGGCACCGGACAAGGCCGCATCTGCCGCGCCCCGTGAATTCAGAAGAAGGTCTGCCTCCCCGGGCGCTGCCTGTTCAAGAATTTTTCCCGCTCCGCTGTCGATCATTACCCGTAAATCATCATTAATTAGTATACTATTGGATTTGCTGAATCCCTCTTCAGTAAAAAAAATAGAGATCCTGTCATTTATTTTTTCTATCATAGCGGAACTCCGGCGGAAATATGGCTCAGTATAAAACATTTATGCGCTAAATCAAGCATTGTTTTACAGCTTTTACAGGAAAAAATAAAGTCTCTGCGGAAACTATAAAACAGATACCTGAGTCAGGGAAAAGACCTTTATTCAGCTGATTCTTTAAAAGGGGTATATTTTATGTTGAAGTCTTTTAACAGATGGATGCATTTATAACTCAGCCGAACACATGCTTGATAATCATGCCCAGGCCAAGGGAAAGAGCAACAACCGCTGCTGTTATTGAAGTTACCTCAAAAAGGGCTTTTCTGTACCTTAATCCCTTAACTACAGACATAAAAAAAGTAAAGGCTGTTACAATAATAACAACAGATGACAGAGCAGCTGCAAGAGATGTGTAGTGGTGTTCAAATATAAAATAGGGGCTTACTATAGCCCCTACAACGAATATATAAACTACCCCGGTGTATATGGCTGCCTTAACAGGTTCACCCGATTCGCCCGCCTCAGCTTTCTGTGAAAGATATTCAGATGCAACCATGGCAAGGGTTGCTGCCATGCCGCTGATAAGGGCTGTTTTACCCACAAGCAGTGAATCTGAGAGAGCAAAGGTAAGTCCCACAACAATTCCGGTAATCTCCTGTATGGAATTGTTGATTGCCAGAACCATTGACCCCATGTGCTTAATAATGCCCTCTTCTATCTGCCCTATAAGGGCCTGTTCATGTTTAACCTCTTCATTTATAATCTTCCTTATTCCGGGGACATTCTCCTCCACCTCTTCATAATTGTGCTCAGCCTGCTCCTCCCCGTTGCTCATCATCTTCATGGTAAATGTTATGCCGAAGATAAGCGATATAAGCCTGTAAAAATATATTTTTGCATGTGAAGGCTTTATATCCCTGCCGGTTATTTTTTTAAAAAAATTATAATGCTTCAGCTCATCATCCGCTATTTTTTTAAGAATCTCACTGTTTTTGCCCCTGAACCTTTCTGCCAGAGCTCCGTAGAGGATATGCTCGGTTATCTCATTTTTCTGATACTCAAGTATCTTCTTCAAAGTCTCTTCTTTCATCACTAACCCCCCGGGCGCGGTAAAAATTGTCTTAATTAATTTTTTAAAAACAATTGAATTACGTTCCATAGCTGTCAAGATTTTACCGCATCTCCAGGGAGAAATTATAGCGGGTAATAAATCTCCACCCTGTTTCTCCCCTTTGTTTTTGCAATATAAAGTGCGTCATCTGCCATTTTTAAAAGTTCATCATGAGTTATTGAAGCACCATGGTCTTTAGTACCTACACCGAGACTGATGGTCACCACTTTATTGTCAGGCGAATTCTCATGAGGAATATCAAGAGCCTTAATATTCTCTCTAATATCATCAGCAATCCTTGCAGCGCCTTTTCTGTCAGTTGCCGGGAGTATTATAATAAACTCCTCCCCTCCGTAACGGGCGCAGAAATCACCCGGCCTCTTTAATGTTTTTTCTATTGCTTTTGCCACACTTATAAGGCACTCATCCCCTGCTGCATGGCCGTAAGTATCATTATAAAGTTTAAAATGATCGATATCCCCCATTATTACAGAAAGGTGATACCTGTCCCTCAGGCTCCTGTTAAATTCAGAAAGAAGTCTTTCTGAAAAACTGTACCTGTTGGGTATCCCTGTTAAGGCGTCAAAAACCGCCTGTCTTTTTATAACACTGTAGGCATGGGCAAGCTTTATCCCGGAAAAAATAATTCCGGAAAGCCCTGCACCAAGTGCAAAAAGATGGCTTGCAATAATTATAAAAAAAGGTACATCCGGTATAAAGGGCAATGTTACGCTTATGCCGCCCCTGATCTCCCCCTCTTTATATCCCTGCATTGCATGGCACTTGAGACATGGAGCTTCAGTTATCAGAGGAGCCATATAGAAAAAAGAATCACCATTCTCAGATCTTTTAATTACACCCTTTTCCTTAACCCCGGTTTCAAATTCCTCCAGCGCCATTCTCTCCTCATCACTTGCTGCATTAGCAGGTCTTAAAGGATTAAGGCTGGTAATCCTGAATTTTATACCGTCCTGTTTTTCAGCGATTTCCGAAACCTGTCTGGTCATAAAAGCCGGGTTTATCATTGTAAGGGTCAGCCCGCTCTTTACCTTTATATTTTTTAAATCTGTCTTAAGATAGGGATTAGGCTTTGTGCTCTCTGTTACAGGGACATAGACCCCTCCATGCACTGAATTCCATAAACGGAAAAGAACAATCTGCTGAAAATTGCTCCTTGCAGCTTCCATAGCAAGATTATATTGTCTATCTTTTGCGCTGTGCCAGTTCCAGAAAAAGGAGCCCGCAACAATAGCTGCCCATATTAATGCTGCTGCATATATATTTTTTATCATTTTTAAAAAGTCTCCGATAATTAATTATCTTCAATATCTGAGAGATAATATATCAGTTATAAAATTCTATTAGTAATAATATCAAATACTTTTTAAAATAACAGTAGAGCCCGTAACAGGGCTTACGGTTTTACACGCCGGAAATATTTTATTATATTGAATAATCGAAATATCCTGTAAATGGAGAATAATGAATGAAACTTAAAATTATTGTAATGATAATGGCTTCACTGGCTCTGTACAGCTGCGGAGACAAGGATACTGATGTAAGTGTAATAGATACTTCAACAGTAGAGAATGTGGATATAGAACGCTACATGGGGAGATGGTACGAAATAGCAAGGTATCCCAACAGGTTTGAAAAAGGCCTGGTTGGAGTTACTGCAGATTATTCATTAAATGAAAATGGTAAAATCAAAGTAGTAAACAGCGGCTATAAAGACACGCTTCAGGGGAAACTGAAGGAAGCACATGGAAAAGCAAAAATTCCTGACCCGGATCAGCCTGGCAAACTTAAGGTATCATTTTTCCTTTTTTTCTACGGCGACTATTACATACTTGATCTGGATAAGGATTATCAGTGGGTGCTTGTGGGAAGCTCAACTCCCGATTATTTATGGATACTCTCCCGCGCACCCCGTCTTGATAAGGAAACATATAATGCTGTTTTAAAAAAAGCAGAGGCCAGGGGATACGATACAGCAAAGTTTGAAATGGTGGAACAGCCTGTAAAATAAAATATTATTGGTTTATTTTACTTTTAACTTTTTCCCTTAACTGCAGGGTTTTAAGCAGCTTTTCACCAGCCTCCCATGCATCATTAAGGGCAGTGCTGTTATGTGATGCCTCTCCGGGTTTAAACAGATGCAGGGCCTTAACAGTGCTCACAACCCTGTATCCCAGCGCTTCCAGGGGCATGGACATTGCCTCTGCAGTAAAGCCCATATCCTCACTGTTGTTCTGCTCGCATACTGCAATTACAGCAGCATATTTAATTTCTGCCGCCTCATTAAGGCTCATCCATACCCCCCTGTCGCTGTCATGGAATATTTCATAGCAGTAAAACCTGTCAATAAAGGCCTTCATCTTAGCTGTAATATTATAAAAGTAGGTAGGAGATCCAAGGATAATAGCGTCAGCCTCTTCAATTAATGGATACAGTTTCTGCATGTCATCATCAACCGGGCATCTGTAAGTGTCCCTGCACCTTTCACATCCGGTGCAGTCGCTGAAATTGTAATCAGTGAGGTGAATGATATTGCATTCTATACCCGCATCTATAAAAGGTTTT
>CAYYKZ010000190.1:0-5750 GCA_964468455.1 uncultured Leptospirales bacterium
TTTTTTTGACAGATTTTCAAACATAATTAATCTCCTGTTTTTTCAGGTCTTTTATAGTTAGCCGTGGCTTTGAGCATTTCCTCATCAAAACGGTCTGTTGTTTTTCTTATAAACGCCCTTGCTTCAATATTATCGTACCTGTACCCCTGAAGATCCATACGGTCTATTTTATTTTCAGTTTCCATATCATAGCATCTGCCGCATCTCTGGCATGTAAGCATAAAAAGTTCCATGCTTTCATTAAGATCCCGCCTGTCATCTGTTGCAAGTTCGTATCTGTCAGTCATTGTAATTGCATTTTCAGGACATACATCCGCACATCGCCCGCAATAGGTACATCTTGATCCGTCATAAACCATAAGACGTATCTCCTGACAAAGGTCGCGCACAAGGATTGTTCTAGCCGGACAGTGATTGGCGCATCCGCCGCAGCCTATGCACTTCTCATGATCCCACAAGGGAGCACCCCTGAAATTTTCCGGTGTAGGACGTTTTACAAAGGGATAATTCAGAGTAACCACACCCGGTTTTATTACCATAAGCACCTGTTTTATTTTACTTGTTAGCCACACAGTATTCCTCCTTATCCCTATATTCCATATACCGAAAGTCCCACTGCTGCAAGAGACATTACAATAAGTACTGAATAATACTTCACAGCCTGGTCGATCCTTAGCCTGGGATTTGTAGAACCCACAAGGGCTATGAGAACAAATACAAAAGCAATCCCTATAAGCTGAAGAATAATATCTACAACGTAAATCCCGGAAAAAATGAAAGGTACAAAAACCATTACAAAAAGTGCCGCATAAAACATTCTTTTAAGCATAAGAGAATACTTAAAGAGCGCCAGGTTGGGACCGCTGTACTCAATAAACGGGCCTTCAAGTATTTCCTGTTCAGCCTCAGCTATATCAAAGGGCTGCTTCCCCACAAAAGCCTGCAAAGCCATAAGATAGAGGGCCATCATAAGAAATGCCGAGAAGGAATAGCCGTTATTCATTATACTGAAAACAGTTGAATCTATGCTTAAACTCTTCACCTTTACAGCACCGATAAAGAATGTCATTGCAAGAACAGG
Source organism: uncultured Leptospirales bacterium (assembly GCA_964468455.1). Taxonomy (GTDB): domain Bacteria; phylum Spirochaetota; class UBA4802; order UBA4802; family UBA5550; genus JBBAGC01. The sequence continues at coordinate 1,082 of CAYYKZ010000190.1, forward strand.
CTCAACCATAATCATTGTTACCATCTCCCTGCTTGCTCCAACCATGGCAAAAGTATTTTTGCTTGCCAGAGCCCCAAGCAGAATAGCCACCCCGCCAAGAACCAGGAGATATATTACTGTTATTACATCCGCGTACTCTGTTAGAAAATTAGCTTTGTATCCCAGAGGAATAAAGCATATTACAGAGAGAATTGCAGCAAATGACATCATTGGCGCAAAATTAAAGATGATGTTACCTGGTGTAAGATTTTCCTTTCCCAGAAGTTTAATGATATCATAATAGGGCTGAATTACCGGAGGCCCCATCCTGGACTGAACCCTTGCAGTTATTTTTCTCACTATACCCTCAAACAGAGGAGCAAGCGCGAGAAAAACCAGAAGATTTACTAAAACATATACTATATCCATATTAAGCCTCCACTCACTTATTCCTTCGGGAAATATCTTCAAGTTCCGACTTGCTCAGTATCCCTTTACTGCCCGACTTTATATTCACCACTTCAACCCTGTCAGTACAGGAGAAACAGGGATCTATACTTCCCACAATAATCGGGAAATCCGCAAACTGGTCATTAAGAAGCATCTCAGGTATACCCTGAAGATTAGGATAGGTAGGGGCGCGAACCCTCCACCTGTCCGGACGGTTTTCCTCGCCTGTAATAACAAAGTGAACTGACTCCCCTCTTGGAGCTTCAACTACTGAAATTCCGTACTGGAGAGCGGGTATAACTTCATCAAGCTCGGTAAGAATCGGACCATCAGGCATTTTATCAAGAATCTGCCTGATTATTTTATTTGACTCATATATTTCAAGAAGCCTGACTAGAAGTGTGCCCCATACGTCACATGTATCAGTTACAGGCACATCAAAGCTCACGTCTCTGTATGCGGCATATGGATGATCTCTTCTCACATCAATATCTATACCCCTTGCCCTTGCAACCGGGCCGACAAGACTCCATTTAATTGCGCTTTCCTTTGACAGATAACCCACACCCTTTGTTCTTTTATGAACTGCTGAGTCGCCTATTATGGATTTATGCACAACCATTAGTTCCTTTTCAACATCGTTGATTACCTTAAGTATATCAGCCTTTATATCAGGAGTTATATCTCGTCTGACACCGCCTACAATTACCATACCGTAGGTTTTCCTGTTTCCTGTAATCCTTTCACTTAGCCACATTATGTGTTCCCGGATTCTCCATGCCTGCATAAAAACAGTATCAAACCCTATAAGGTGACCTGCAACCCCAAGCCAGAGCAGATGGGAATGGAGCCTTTCAATTTCAAGCATTAGTGTACGGATATATTCGGCCCTTTCGGGAATGGTTATACTTCCTGCCATTTCAACTGCCTGGGAATAGGCTGTAGCATGGACAGATCCGCATATACCGCATATCCTTTCTGCTATAAAGGGTATTTCATTATAACTGACCTCTGTTTCACAAAGTTTCTCAATCCCCCTGTGAGTCATAAATCCCCTGTAGTCACAGCCTTTAATTGTTTCACCATCAACATATACAGCAAAATGCTCAGGCTCGTGAAGAGCTGTATGGAATGGGCCCACAGGAATTACAGAACAGCCTTCCGGGCATTCATCAAGCTGATAAGCCACATCCTCCGCAGCAGGAGGAACAAGATTATATGGAACCTCCTTCCGCATGGGGTATATCCCTTCAGGCCAGTCATCTGCAAGGATAAGTCTTTTAGGTTTTGGATGACCGGTAAATGTCATTCCAAGCAGATCCTGATATTCTCTCTCGGACCACCCAGCACCGGGGATGTCAGGTGTAATTGATTCAAGAACCGGATTATCTCCAGGCACTGCTGTTCTTACTAAAACTATAAAGTCATCATTATCAAACCCGAAGGAATGAATCATCCCTATATTTCCGTCACGTTTAATATTATCATGGCCTATACCCACAAGATATCTTCCGCCCAGGCTGATAATCTCATTTGATATTTCCCTGACATTCTCAGGTTTAATATCAATAAAAAGCCTTGTGCTTACGGGAGACTCATCACCCAGAACAGCACTGCTGAATTTTTCTTTTATTGCCTTTCTAACTTTTTCAAGTGAATTCATAATTAACCTCTAAGCCCTTTTATTGAGATCCTTCTATTTAACATTCCCGCCGGTCCACCAAAGAAGCTTTTTAAGAGACGCAAACATACTTCTGTCGCGATACCTGTGAAGGTCGGTGAGGCCGGTATACCCTCCAAGCCATGTTTCAGCAGTACGCTCGGTGGAACCTCCCGATCTTCTGAAAAACCAGGACATTATAAATGCAGCAGCTACCACAATAAGAATAACAGCAGGTACAGCAGTTGATGATATAACCCCCTGAACACCGGGTACATTCACTGATACACCATTCATTGTGGTTGAAATATGATCACTGAACTTTACGCTGTTAAATGATCCGTATATACTTGATCCCTTTGCTTTCTGAAAAACGGTAATTATTGCATTGAAATAAACAAAGGGTATAAGTCCCTGAATAATACAGAAAAGGGTAAGCACACCTTTTGAAATAAGCATTGTAAAAGGCGATTCTTTTATTTCCTTTTCAACTGTCCACTCGGTACCGGAAGAGGTGAATGTCATGCCGAAAAATTTAACATAGCAGGCAAGTGTTATTGCACTTGTAAAAAGAGCTATTATGCCAAATATTGCCATAAACATTATTTCACTCCCTGCCAGGATGGATGAGGAAATAATTGTCCACTTGCTTGCAAAACCGCTGAAAGGGGGCACGCCTGCAATCGAAAGGGAGGCGATACCTGCAGCAAAGGCTGTAAAGGGCATTATCTTCAGAAGACCGCCCAGTCTGTTAAGGTCTTTTGTTCCTGTGGCAAAAAGCACACTCCCGCTAACAAGGAAGAGAAGACCCTTGAATATGGCGTGGTTAAGAACATGGTAAAGCGCGCCAACAATTATTAAAAGTGAAAGAATCTTCAGAAAATCGCTTTCACTATTCATCATAAGAAGTGAAGCACCCAGAGCAAAAACTATATATCCTATCTGCCCTATTGAGCTGTAGGCGAGAAGTCTTTTTGCATCACTCTGTTTCATAGATTGAACGGTACCTATAAACAGTGTAACTACCCCGAATGAAGCGATTACCACACCCCAGAAAAATCCGGCTGAATGGGAATCACCGTGTGGTATCATCCAGTAGAATGTTCTTACGATTCCATAAATACCGGTTTTAAGCATAACCCCGCTTAAAAGCGCACTTATTGGAGATGGCGCAACTGAGTGAGCATCAGGGAGCCAGAGCTGGCCGAATGGAAAGATACCTGCTTTAAATCCGAAACCAACCAGAAGCATGCCGTAAACAGCGTAAAGCGCAGCAGGAGAAGTATCTGCAAGCTTTGCAGTCAGTTTATGCAGAGAATCCCCCATTACAGATCCCTGTATGAAAAATGTAGCGCCAACTATCATAAGCCAGGCAAGCTCCATAAGTATTAAATACTTATTGGCGCTTTTTACATTCTTTTTCTCTTTAAATTCAAAACGGATAAGAAAAAATGAAGTTATAGTCATGAGCTGCCAGGCGATTGTAAAGCCCAGAGTCAAATCATCAACTGTAACCAGTCCGATCATACCCAGAACAAAAACCGGAAGGTTAAAATAGTACCCGCTTAAACTGTATTCCGGATAGTGTTCCATATACTCAATTGAATAAAGGGAACTTATTACTGCCATAAAAGCAATCACAGCAATAAAAAAAGCGGAAAAGCTGTCCACAAGGAAGTAAAGACTCAGCGGTCCAAAGTCCAGCACCGTTGCTCCCTGTGGAGCAGCTTTGAATATTACCGCGTAACTCAATTGGAGGAGAAAGAAAGCGGAAATAGACACAAATATAAAATTTATCAAACCTGCAAGTTTTCTCTTATACCCTGCGATCAGAGGAGACACAGCAGCAGAGAGAGCAAGCATGGCCATAGCTGTCATTAAGTTTCCGTAAATGTCAGTGTTCATTTACAAACTCCTTTATTATCATTTTAACGCATCATTTATTATTTCGATAAGAGTATCCGCGCTCTCCCTTACCGCTGGAGAGAGCGATGACCCGAAATCAACATTATCCACAACCACTCCAAGGAGATAAGTCTCCTTGCCATGATCTTTTAAAATTTTTCCCGACATTTTAAGAGCCAGTTTGTGAGTTGAAAGCACTCCATTAAGCTCCTCGAAATCCTCTTCAAGCTTTCCAAAGAGTATTGAGCCTGTTTCAGCGCCTGTTTTAACTGCGTCAACCACAACAATATTGTCACAGTCCATTTCGGAAATTTTAAAAACATAGGCTTCGATAACATCCTCAACATTCATTACAGGGAAAGAGCCGTTTACTGCCTTTTTTACTGATTCAGCTATGTAAAGCCCCACAGCATCATCGCTTTTAAGATAGTTCCCCATCCCTACAAGGCACCCCCTGTTTTTCAGAACTTCCTGTATATCGGTAAAAAGTTTATTCATATTATATCTGCTCACCAAGTGTCTTTATCTGCTTATAGGTGTAAACCGGGCCATCAGTACAGACCAGAGTTCTTCCTATGGCGCAGTGCTGACATTTCCCGATACCGCACTTCATATGCCTTTCAAGTGTTGAAAAAATATACTCTTCCTTAAGGCCTCTTTTTGTGAGCTCCCCTA
>CAYYKZ010000191.1:0-5745 GCA_964468455.1 uncultured Leptospirales bacterium
CGCATATCAACATGCCTGCTCCATAAGCAATGGGGGCAGTGATTTCTATTGAAACAACCCGGGCCTCTGCCTGGAATTGTGTTGCCGCAGTTGCCGCATATAAACGCCGCGGAACTGTCTTTATATTTCAAGTCACATCTTGTCACTGGTTTCACCTTTATTAATTAATATCATTTTTAAACAGACTCCGGGCAGTCACTGGAAAATTGAAGCAGCAAAAAAGCCCTTCTCTTCTAAACTGCCGTTAATAAAACCTAACGCGGCAGATCATTAATAATTAATTCCATTTCCCGCTTTACCCGGAACATTATACAGGGAAATAAAAGAAATCATTATTAGAAAAAATAATTATGGAATAGACGAACCTGCTCTGAAGGTACAGAGTACAATGGAGGACTTGACAAAATATGAATCGCGGATAAATTTTTTTTAAGTTAAAAATTCTGTCCGAAGTCAATCCCTGAGCAGGAAAGTCCCTCTTACAAAATCCAGCATAAAATCTCCTTTAGCACAATTTTAATAAAGTTATCTATTCCAATATACAATCCGGTGTCAATAAAAATTCGGGAATATAAATAATAATGCAGTTCTTTTAATCAGGTACCTGCAAAAAATAATGATTTAACAAAGTCTTGACTTTTATATTACATAGTCATTATTATTCAGTACATTAATTAAAATATTATTCAACATCAGATATGGAGTCCATTATGAAAAAACTGCTGTTTACAATTATATTACTTACTCTGATTACCGGATGTGCAACAATACCCGGTCCTGTTGCAGAACAGTATCTTGCTGATAAGACAGAAAATGATGCTGAACGTCTTGAACAGATTGAAACAAAGATTATTGCAAAAAACAGGGAAAAACTGACAGCTGAGCAGAACCAAAGAGAAAACACCCCGGACATTGAAAGAACAGAAGAAGAACTCGATCTTTTACTTAGAGAAAATAAACTATTAAAAGACCAGCTCGAATTATACACCAAATCAAAAGACGCCCGCAATATGGAAACAAAAAGAGAAGAGCTGTCTGAAAATAATTTAAAAATTGAAAAACATATGAATCTCCTCAAATACCAGGAATCTCAAAAAAATCTGCTTGAAGCAGAAGCTGAGCTTAAAAACGCGCAACTCTCTGTGCTTGTTGCGCAGCTTAATTATGAGAAAGCTGAAATAGCAAAGGCATACAGGGAGAAGAATGAACCTGCAGTGGAAACTGAAAAAAAAGGATTAAAAGGATTTTTCAGTTCACTTTTCAAGAAAGACCCTGAGGACAGATTCGGCTATAAGAAATACTCTGTTCATCTTGAAAAAATGAAGAAAGAACAGGAAAAGGCTATGAAAAAATACAATGAAGCAAAAGCCGCATATGATGATGCAGAGAAGAACCTGAATACAGCATCCGGTGAGGTAAAATAAATGAACCTTATTAAAAAAGTTTTTTTATTTTCTCTAACAACATTAATATTGCCTGTGTATTTAAGCGCCCAGATTTTTTATACTCCCGGCGAATACAATTCACTGCTTAACACTAAAGTGGCACTGGAACTTGAGCTTAAAAGCCTCAACAGCCAGTATGCCAATGAAAAAAAGAATCTTCAGAATATAATTAAAAATCTTGAAGGACGCATTGAAAACCTGAACAGGGAAATTGACAATCTTGAGAAAAAAAACAGGGAAGAGAATGCACTTTGTGAAAAAAAAATCAGCGAGCTGGAAAAACGGACAGACATTCTGAAAGAAAAGAGCAGCGAAACTGAAAAAGAATTAATTGAGGAAAACCGCAGACTTCAGCTGGCCTTTGACGAAGAACTGAAAAAACAGAGAGACCTTCTTGAGGCTGAAAGAAAAACACACCTCCAGGAAACAGCAAAGCTTAAAAAGGAATATGAAAAAAGAATAGCTGATCTGGAAAATGAAATCGAAAATCTTAACAACGAACTTTCCGGGCTTAAAGAACTTACCGAAAAGCAGAGACAGGAACTTTCCAGAATGGAAAACCAGGCTCTTGAACTTGAGAAACAGCTTGAAGAAGAGATCAGTAAAGGTGAAATAAGTTTTGATTCAGGACGGGCTGCTTTGAAAAGAAATGTATTACCCACTCTGGACAAAATAAGTAAAATACTTTCCCAGTTCCCTGAATACAATATTATTGTTGAAGGACATACTGACAATGTACCGATAAAAACCCGAAGATTCAGAAACAACTGGCACCTTTCAACTGAAAGGTCACTGGCTGTCCTTGAATACCTGCTGAAAAAAAACCCTGATCTTGACCCCAGAAGATTCACTTCTGCAGGCTATAGCGAATACAGGCCTGTAGTTCCAAATGATTCAGCGGAAAACAGAGCCCTTAACAGACGAGTTGATATTGTTGTAATACCAATGCTTAAAAAATAATGCGGGACTGATTATTATCCCCTATTGCCTCCACAGCTTCCGCGGCAGGAGCAATAGGGGTTTTCACTTAAAATAAAAGTTTCAGAGTCCTTGCTGACATATAATAGTTATTACCGGATTTAACCGTTTTTTACAAGAGCAAGATAACCTGACACAGTTGCCATAATGTCCTTAAAAGTGTCACCGCTATTTATATACAATTCCTGATTTTTCCCTTCACTTTTAACCAGAGTTACACCCTCTTCATGAAGCCTGTCAATGGAGTTGTTGTAATTTACCATGGAGAGAGACTCTGAACACTCAATCTCTCCAAGATGATAAAGTTTAATACCTTTTTTTCTCACATCAACAATAAAATCCTTTCTGGAAATTCCGGTTTTATCAGGAAAGTCATTTACTGTACTGAGCACAATAAACATCCCTTCAATATAATCCTGAATCATACCTGCAAAGAACTTGATGCATTCCCTTTGTTCAGGTATCAAGGTTACCTCTTTCTGAGTAAGGGAGACCATACCGCAGGATTCCAGATACTTTACTGTTTCATTATATACATCTTCACTATTGTACAATGAATCATCATATACAAATTCTTTAGAAAAAAGTCCTCTTATACGCTCAAACTCAGCAATCACCTTGTTTTTTGTTCCCTTACCTGAGGCCCCTGCAGCTCCAAGAATAGCAAGGCAGATCATATTTACAGGGAGTGTAACATGGATCATGCTGTTTTTGTAAAAATTAATTCTTGCTCTCTCCTCATCATTGATAATATAAAGATCATCCTCTTTATGATCTTTTTTGGGCTTACCAGGTTCCATATCAACCCTGGCAATAATACGGTCATCAATGTATGATTCAAAAACAGTTGTTATTATTTCATCAATATTCTCATCATCATAAAGAGGTGCAGTAAGCCTGGCATTAACCTTCTTCATGTAAGAAAGAAGCATCTCCATCCTTGACTTTATAATCTCCCGTGAAAACCCACGTGTTGTTGTATAAAGTATAGCAGCAGTAACCAGAGCAAATGGAGTCACCATAACAGTTTTATTAATCTCTTTAACTATGTGATAACCTACCTCTGATGTAAGCTCATCAATACTATTAATCTGTTTTTCAGAATTGATCTTCTCTCTTGCCTCGCTCAATGTAAACGGCTCATTGATAGCAAGATATACAGTGCCGTATTTACGGGAAATAAGCTTTCTGCTTTTTATAAATCCGGAAGTTGACTCCTTCTTTTTTTCACTCCCCTTAAGTTCCTTCTTGTAGGAATTCTCTTCAAGTATACGGTCATAGTTTACTGTCATGGGTACAAAAACAAGATCCTTGTTGTACCCTTCATCCACTGCCTCTATAAGATACTTAAGCATTCCCATTTTAGGGGAAACAACCTTCCCGGTTCTTGAGCGCCCCCCCTCAATAAAAAATTCCAGGGTATAACCTTCATTAACAAGAGTCTTTACATACTGCTTAAAAACCGCTGCATAAAGATTAAGTCCCTTAAAGGTTCTGCGCATAAAAAAAGCGCCCGATCTTCTGAAAATTTTTCCCATAGGGAAAAAAGTTAAATTTGACCCTGCCAGAATATGAGGCGGTATAAATTTGTTATGATAAAAGAGACTGGAAATAATAATGTAGTCCATGTGACTTTTATGGCTTGGTATAAGAATAAGAGGCCCCTTTTGCGATGCCTCTCTTAATCTTTTAAAATCCTCAACATCATAATGCATACCGTCAAAAATCTTGCGGAAAAGATAATCATTTGTAGCCTTAAAAAATCTTATGTATATAATCGAAAAATCAGCAGCAATTTCCCTGTAATAACTGTAAGCCTTTCTTCTCAGTTTCTTTTCCGATACTCCTTTTTCATTCATTTCGCTCTGAATTGTATCAAGAACATTTTTATGATAAAGGACCCGCTCCATCATCTCCTGCTGAGTCTTAATCTGCGGCCCCAGAATACTTCTCTTTTCGTAATTATATGTATCAAGAATCTTATTCCTTATATTGCGTGCGATATGCTTAATATCATCAGTGGGGGATGCTTCCATTTCCTCTTTCAGATTAAGGGGTTTACCTATTCTTAAAAATGCCGGTGTAACACTTTTAAAGATGACAAAATAACCTGCGAAAAGCCCCCGGTCCCCTGTTGCACTTGATCTGAGAATAGAGCTGTTCTTTTCAGGATTTCTGTTCCAGAAAATAACCTGGGGAAAAAGAAAAACCGGTTCATCCATATCTTTCTGGACCTCAAGGAGATACTCTATTGAATCAGCCTTACTTTCAACATAGCGCCTTAAAAACAGTTTCCTTGAAAGAAGAGATATCGCCAGAGTGCCGCTTTTCTTCAGAGTCCTCTCAATATAATCAGCATTGGAAATGAACTCCTGATCCTTTGAAGTAAAATACTTCCTGCAGAAAACCATTATATTCACAAAAATAATTCTAAGTTTCTGGTATGAATAGGGGATAAATCCAAGTGCCAGTTCCGGTACAGCAAAATTGTGCTTTTTCAGAAGATTGAAAAGAATAAAAAGTGCTGTCGATTTTGACTGCATTGAAGCAAAAACAAATTTCCCCTTATCCCTGTATTCATTCATGATAAGAAGACTTTCCTCATCAAGCTCAATCCGCCTGAAGAATAATCCCACAAGAAACCGGAAAAAACTGTATGAATCCTTTTTGATAATACCGCTGTTTATTAAAGATGAGTATATTTCATGCTTATTATTCATAATTAACCGCCATCCAGTTAAAGTTCCTTTTCATGCGCCACAGTTTCAAAAAGATCGCCAATACCGACCATATCAAAAAGTTTATGTATTTTGCTGCTGTTGACAATAAGAATACACTCAACTCCTCTTTCAAGAAAATAATTTCTAATATTAATTAACTCTCCAAGTCCAAAGCTGTTGAGGTATGTATAACTTCTTAAGTCAATGGCAATTTTATTTATATTCTCATTTAAAAGAGATATAACCTTATCACCAAATAAATGAATTTCCTCACCCACCAGAAAACCGTCTTCGCGGCAGAATTTTACTACAGGGATATTATTAACATATTCATATACGAAATTCATATATTGTTCTCCACTTACAGCACATTTAAAATAATATGCATAAGGTGCAACTATTTTTTCAATATCCTGCGATTCTTAATTCCGGATAAAAATTATTACAATACTTATGAGTAATACAATTATTAAAAAACAATTGACTAATTTACACACCTCAATCTTTTATAACTGTTTCAATTATAATTCGGGGTGTAGCGCAGCCCGGTAGCGCGCTTCGTTCGGGACGAAGAAGTCGGGAGTTCGAATCTCCCCACCCCG
>CAYYKZ010000192.1:0-5702 GCA_964468455.1 uncultured Leptospirales bacterium
TAACACCACTCGTTTTTCTTGATTCGGCAAATTCATGAAATAACATCCTGAAATTCCAGAGTGATCTGCAGGGCCTGAGCTGCAATTTCGGGAGCTGCCGGAGCCGCTGCAGTGACAGGAACCGTTGAAAGCATCCCTTCAAAGGCCCCCTGTACAACATACACCGTATTACCGGCGAGAAAACCCAGAGCCCATGTTATCGAAATCATTGTACTAAGCTGAAGCCTTTCATCCGGAGTATGCCCAAGTTCGGACATTAAGGCGAAAAAAGGTGTAACATACATGGTCATGAAAAAATAAAAAAGTATAATTGTTACAAAAACCCATACGGTATTAATTAAACTGTCTCCGGCAGCTGGAGGCATAAAAACCAGGAATGAAAGAAGTGCAAAGGGCAGAACTCCAATTGCGAGGAATTTTCTCCGTCTCCCCATTTTCGATTCTGACCTGTCGGAAAAACCCGCAATAAGCGGATCTGTGACAGCATCAAAAAGCCGGCTTATTCCCCCTATTACACCTATAATTGCAGCAGCTGCAATAAAAACAGGAAACATGGGTGTTTCTGAACCTTCCCTTACAGGAGGGCTGTAAAAATAAACAAGTAGATTTGCAACACCAAATGAAGCAAGGGACCATCCGAACTGTCCAAGTGCATAAATAATTTTTTTCCAGAAGGGTAAATTTTCTATACTACGGCTCATGTGCGGCTCCTTTCAATATATTTGATAATGCAGCAGTTTTGCTGCATTTACAACAGTAATATCTAATAAGGTCGATTCTCTTTTTTTATTTTAAAAAAATAATAGCACAGGTTGCGACAATAGTTATTTTTATTTGAGAAAAAATATCACCACCTTGAGGCGCCGTCAAATTAAAAATAAATTTCAATAGAAAAATGGTTGATTTCCCTGACAGAACAGAACAAAGCTTTATTCGATGTTCAGTAATTATTATTTAAAAGCAGACGGGGGATATGATTATGAAAAAAATTCTTGTAACAGGCGGTGCAGGCTATATCGGGAGCCATGTGGTAAGGCGTCTTGCAGCTAAAGGATTTACTCCTGTAATCTATGACAATCTCTCCGGAGGATTTAAAGATTTTGTTAAAGACTTTGAAATTATCGTAGGAGATATTGGAGATTATGACAATGTCTGTGAGGCAATAAAAAGCCGTTCAATTGAATGTGTTATGAATTTTGCATCCTTTATTGCAGTGGGGGAATCATGCAGTGACCCTCTAAAATATTATGACAACAATGTTTCAAAAACAGTTACTCTCCTTAAAGCTATGACAGATTGCGGAGTAAATAAATTCATTTTCTCTTCTACTGCTGCAGTTTACGGAAACCCTATTGAAGTTCCCATTACAGAAGATTCACCCCTTAAGCCTGAAAGCCCCTATGGCAGGACAAAACTTATGGTAGAGAATATTCTGGCAGATCTTGACAGGTTTCACAATTTCCGTTATACAGCGCTCCGTTATTTCAATGCAGCAGGCGCTGACCCTGACGGGAGCATCGGAGAAAGCCATATGCCGGAAACTCATCTTATCCCTCTTATTTTACGCGCTGCTATAGATCCTGATTATGCCATAACTGTATTCGGAGAGGATTATCCCACACCTGACGGCACATGCATAAGGGATTATATCCATGTTTATGATCTTGCCGATGCACATGTGCTTGCACTTGAGAAACTTTTATCCGGGTCAGAGAGCAGCATTTACAACCTGGGTAATGGAACCGGCTTTTCTGTAAAAGAGGTAATAGATTCGGCAAAAAGAATTACAGGGAAAGACTTTGCAGTTAAGTCAGGTCCGCGAAGAGATGGAGACCCGGCAGTTCTTGTGGCATCATCTGACAAAGCCCGTAAAGATCTGGGCTGGATTCCTCAGTATCCTCATATTGACAGCATTGTAAGCTCTGCATGGAACTGGGAAAAACAGCAGAAAAGAAAAGGATATTAGCAGATAAAGATGGAGCAGCTATATTTCCCCTGCTCCATCAGATGCGGCTGCTGTATAAAAGTCAGCAGCAAGGCCGCACTCCTGCTCATAAATTTTTCCCAGGTCTGATTTAAACTTTTCAACAGAATTATTTTTCACCAGGCTTATGACAGCCCCTCCAAAGCCTGCGCCTGTCATCCTGCTGCCGCATACATAATCCATTTTCTGCGCATTCAATGCAAGAGTGTCCAGCTCTTTCCCTGTGACCATGTAATTATCCTTCAGAGAAAGATGTGATCGGTTCATCAGTTCGCCGAAAAGCTGCAGATCACCATTTTTTAATGCTTCAGCAGCATCAATTGTACGTTTATTTTCCGTAATAACATGAAGGGCTCGAAGGTATTCATTTGAGGTGAGAAGATTTTTATTAAGTTCAAGTTCACTCTCACTTACTCTGCATAAATTTTCAGCAGAAATATGAGTATTAAGTTTTCTCAAAGCTGACTCACATTCCATTCTTCGTTCATTGTATTTTGAATCTGCAAGTTCGCGCCGTTTATTGGAATTGGTTATTACAAGGGTCCACTCTCCTGTTTCAAAGGGGATGTAGCTGTAATCCAGGGTTTCACAGTCTAAAAGAATTGCCTTATCCTTTTTGCCGAAACCCACAGCAAACTGATCCATAATCCCGCAGTTAACTCCAATATACCTGTTTTCCACATCCCTGCAGAGCTGTACCATGTCATGCATTGGAAGTTTTAAATCAAGGAAATTATCAGCAATAACAGCTGTTAAAAGTTCAATAGAGGCGGAAGATGAAAGGCCCGCACCATTTGGCATGTCCCCGTAATAGGCTATATCAAAACCTGAATTTTTTCCTGTCAGTTCAAATATTGCTTTAAGCACACCCTTGGGATAGTTCATCCACTCATGTTTTTTATCGAATTCAAGTTCATCCGGCCCGATGCTGCAGTGTATTGACGGAAAATTAGCGGAGAAGAGGTTTAGTTTACCCGTATTGTTTTTCTTTGCACATCCGTATATCCCCCTGTCAATGGCACAGGGAAAGACCAGGCCTCCATTATAGTCAATATGCTCACCAATGAGGTTAACCCTGCCTGGTGAGAAAAAAAATCTTTCACCGGAGCTGCTTCCGGTTCTGCTGCGGAAAAAATCTAATACAAGGTCTCTCCCTTTCACAGGTTCCTCCGGAGAATTATTTTTTTAATACCTTATCAAAAAGATAGGTCACTTCTGTTATAATCTCCCTGTTAAGCTCTTCAAGTGTGGATGGGGATTTCATAAGAAGGTAGAAATGCATTTTTGCATGAAATATATTTGTAAGGATATTGCATATAATCAGTATCTCCTCCTCCTTTTTACCGGATAATTCCTTTGAGTTCGTTAACTCCTCCACAAGGATATTATAGGCAGGATGTATAAAGTGGTCCCCTGTTTTTCTCTGGAAAAATGTAAAATCAACAGAAGTGGAAAGGAAGGGGTAAAATATATTGGGATTTGCAATATTAAATTCGGTCATAAGAAGAATGAAGTTAACCATCCTTTCCTTAAATGTTTTGCCCGTAAGATTTGCTTTGACATATTCCCCGCACTCTTTTGCTATCTCCAGAATTGCAACACAGATTAAATCATTAAAATTTTCAAAATAATTGTAGATAGTAGCATAAGAATAGCCGGCCATATCCCCGATTTTTTTTGTGGTAATATTTTCAAGTCCTTCTTCTTTAATAAGCTTTACTGCGCTTTCAGTAAAGTAGCCTATCATTCTTGAACGCTGGAGCTCTTTTTTATCCATTTTTTATTCCGGTTGAAATATTGTCTGAAGATTTTTTTATACATTTAGCACATAATGATAACAATAATAGTTGACATTGTCCCTGATTAAAGATTATTTTTCAATTAAATATTAATGTAATTTAAAAATATTAACCATATTAATAATATTCAGGGTTCAAAAATGCCTATGCTGCAAAACGTGAGAATTGCAATATCTTATATTAAAAAGAAAAAAATAGAGCATATTCTCACCGGTTCTATTTTTTCAGACTCATACTTCTCTCTGGAGCTGAACTCTTCTCTCCTTAATGGTGGAACTGAGTATAGTATAAAGCTCACTCCTAAAATGGCATTAGAAACTGTGAAACTTGAATTAATCTTCGATTACGATTTTTCCGGTGTCAATAAAATATTTGCAAATGGATTTCAATCCTGGTCATACAGCAGGGAGTTTGAACCGGGAGAGCATATAAGAAAACCCGGTTTTTTTGCCCGTAAAGTTATGAGAAAATATACTCTTGATAAATACGGCGATGAACATATCTACAGACAAACAGGGAAAAAAGGGTTATTCCATAGCCACACCTACACTTATTTCAGAAAAGATAGTGATCTGACCTTAATAGGATCATTATCTGAAAAAAGCGGGTTTACCATTATTGAATCTGACATTCCCGGAAAAAAGATAAAGATAATTAAAGATTGTGAAGGAGCTATTTACAGCGAAGATACAAATATTCTTAAATTTTTTATTGCAGAGGGTGATGAAAACCAGGTATTTGATTCATACTTCTCCGCCTGCGGGATTTCCCCTCCCCGGGCTAAACCGGTTACAGGCTGGACAAGCTGGTACAATTATTATCAGGATATAAATGAAGACGTTATTCTGGAAAATATTTCCGCTGTAAAGGAAAAAGCCCCCGGTTTTTCACTATTTCAGATTGATGACGGCTTTCAGCAGGCAGTGGGAGACTGGTTAAGTATTGATAAAAAAAAGTTTCCCCGGGGAATGAAGTTTATTGCTTCAGAAATTCACAACGCCGGAATGCAGGCCGGAATATGGCTTGCTCCATTTGCGGCTGAAACAGATTCAGAAATCTTCAGAAAAAAATATGAATGGATATTAAAAGATAGAAAAGGAAATCCGGTTTTAGCAGGAGGGAACTGGAGTAAATTTTATACCCTGGATTTTTATAATAATGAAGTACAGGATTACCTGAGAGAGGTTTTTGACACAGTCTTTAATGTCTGGGGATATGACATGGTTAAACTGGATTTCCTTTACGCAGTAAGCCTTATACCGCAGCATGGTAAAAGCCGCGGCGAGGTTATGAGTGATGCCATGGAATTTATCAGAAAATGCGCTAATGACAAACTTGTACTGGGTTGCGGTGTACCGCTTGGTTCAGCATTCAGGCTGGTTGACTACTGCCGCATAGGATGCGATGCAGGCCTTGACTGGGATGATAAATTCTACATGAGATACCTTCACAGCGAAAGAATCTCCACTCTAAATGCCCTGGTTAACACAATAAGCAGAAGGCATCTTAATGGCCGGGCCTTTTTAAATGACCCTGACGTTTTTATTCTAAGGGAAGATAATGTTGATCTTACAGATATTCAGAAAGAAACACTTTTTACAGTTAATAATATTCTCGGTTCACTTGTTTTTACCTCTGACAATCTTAACCATTACAGGGAAAAGCAGTTCAATATTCTACACAAACTTCCGGAGTATTCCGGGATAAAAGATATTACTGTCAAGTCTCCGGAGCCGATGCTCTTTGATATCGGATATACCGGGGGAAGCACCCCCTGCAGGGTCATTGTTAATCTTAACAGTAATGCTGTAAAATTTGAGGGGCTGATGATTGAAGCATATGAAAGCCGCTTTATCAGCCCCCTGTCCCTGGGGGATTGTCGTTAAGTTAAGAGCTTCACAATTTCGTAACTGCCCCCC